>JAEUTU010000020.1 GCA_016786925.1 Bacteroidia bacterium | reverse complement strand
GATTTTTTGTTTAATAACATGGTGTTTGGTTTTATCGTTAATGGTTAATATTCAATTTTCCAGGGCTAAACTACAAAAAAAACTCAATTCTCAAAAGAATAGGCCTCATTTCGCATTTATTTATTCAAGCCGATCTTATTTTTATTGATGATCCCTACCACTTTTCCTGTAAATCTTGTTCCCAGGAAGGGTGTGTTGGCCGATTTTGACTGAATGTGTTTTTTGTCGAAGGTCCATTCAATAGAAGGATTGAACAGGGTGATATTAGCTTCCTGTCCTTCAGCAATGCTGCATTCTTTTAGTTTTAATACCTTGCGTGGACCTGTTGTAAGGGCCTCGATCATATCTTCGATCTTTTGTTTGCCTAAATTACTGTTGAGCAGTCCGAATAAGGATTCCAGACCGATCATTCCGTTGGAGGCATGGTCAAATTCTACATCTTTTGATTCAATGTCTTGCGGACGGTGATCCGAAGTGATACAGTCAATGATACCATCTGCCACCGCTTTTCTCAATGCTTCTGTATCTGTTTTTGTTCGTAATGGTGGATTCACTTTATAATGACTGTCGAAGCCCATCAGTGCTGTATCATCCAACACTAAGTTGTAGGCATTTACGGAAGCTGTTACTTTTAATTTCTTTGCTTTGGCTTGTTTGATCAGCTCTACCGAACGTTGGGTAGATACATTCATAATATGAATAGGAGCATCGCAATATTCTGCCAAATAGATGTTGCGGGCGATCATCAACTCTTCGGCTAAAGCCGGTATTCCTTTTAATCCTAATTTGGTAGAGGTAACGCCTTCATTCATTTGTCCGCCATCGGATAAACTTTTATCATCGCAATGGCTCATCACCAGCGCATTGAAATTTTTTGAGTAGAGTAGAGCGCGCATCAACAATCCTGAGTGTGCAATGCTCTTTTTATCATCAGAGAAAGCCACCGCTCCCGCTTGTTGCATGTCATACATCTCAGCTAACTCTTTCCCTTCCTGATTGTGGGAGATGGTTCCAACCGGATACACATCCACCATACTGTCGATCGTATTCTTTTTGATATACTGAACCTGTGCTTTGGTATGGATAGGAGGGTTGGTAGAAGATACCACCGCTACACCCGTAAAGCCGCCTGCCATAGCTGCTTTAACACCTGTTCCCAGATCTTCTTTGTGTTCAAAACCCGGATCACAAAAGTTCACTTGCATGTCCACCCATCCGGTAGAGATGCACAATCCTTCCTGCTCAATGGTCTTGATATTCTTATCGTTGTTGATCTTTGATTTAATAGAGCGGATAACACCACCTTCTACTAATACATCCATCACTTTGCCATTGAAGGGCGATTGTGAGTCAATGATCCTTGCTTGTTTGATTAAGATATTCATAGTTCAATTTTGTTATTTCATAAAACGTAACAACATCACTTCAGCGGCTAAAAATACGAGTGCTAAAATAATGCAAAGTTTCCATAGTTTGGTGCCTTGATCGAATTCGGTTAATGAGGCTGTCAAACTTTTTTGTGAAGCCTCCATCACATTGAAATTCGGCAAATTGCTTTTGCCGATCTGTTCGCTCAATTCCTCAAATGAATAGCAGCTGAGATCGGATTCTTTTCTGTTGAAATTAAATCCTGTGCCCAACAGCACTTCTTGTCCTGCCAGCAACTGATAATTTCCGGCTGTTGTGATCTGATCATGCGTATAGATCAATAAGCGGGTGTCGACATTCTTATGCTCCGGTATCACATCAAAACTGTTGTCAACATTCTTTAAATGATAAGCATTTTCTCCGTTCTGAACATTTTTGGTTTCGATCACTTCATCATTACCAATGGTATAAAAGAGTGGGGAAGTACTTTGACTGTAGATCGCGATCTTGTATAAAGTAGGAACAAACAATGCATGCTTGGCGAAGTTGCTGAACTGATTGCTACTACCTACTGCCGATAGATATACTTTCCCTTTCCCAAAACTGTACTTCGATAAAAATGCATTGCCGTTTTGTAAGCGTAACAAATTTTCTTCGGTGCTGCGGGTTGCTTTGGAAATCGGATAGTGCTCAAACACCTTTGGCAGATCAAGATTAGTAGCGCTGAATGTTTTTTTGTCGAACACATCCTTATAGATCTCATGCAGCAGATCGATCTTATCCACCTTGGTATTTGCTGTATCGAGCTTATCATAATATCCCAGCTGCATACCGGCACTGAATTCCTTGTAAGTGTTCAGGTCGATCTCCTTGCCTGGGAAAACAAGCACGCTTCCTCCATTCTCTACAAAGCGTTTTAGCTCTTGTGCCAATCCGCTTGAAATGCTTTTTAATTCATTCAGTACGATCAGCTTATTGGCGCTCAAACTACTGTAATCGATCTGTGCTTCGGACATGGAGCTGAACAGGAATAAGGAGTCATTTCCAAATAGGGTTTGAACATATTTGTTCTCGATGCCCGGTTCTTTGGAGTTAATGGATAATACAGGAATGTTCTTGGCTACTTCAAAGCTGAAATAGAATTTATCATCGAAGGTTACGGGATAGTCGTTTAACTCCACACGGCAATGCTGAATACCTGCTTCTTTGGAAGCAAAGCTCAATACTACTTCCGTTTGGCTATTGGCCTCTACATTAAAGCTGGCTGGTGTTTTTTGCTGATTGTTGATGAAGAGTTTGATCGAATTGTTTTCCAATACTTTCTCGGAAACATTCTTAATGCGCACATGCAGCTTTTCTACCTGATCGAGTTGGCGCACAGGTGTTTCAAACCAGCAGGTATCAATATAAACATTGCTTTTGGCATTGGCTACCAGCGGGATCATGTTCACCACAATGGAGGTATCGTTCTTTATTTCTTCAAGTTGAGTAACGCTCTTTTGAAAGTCGGAGAGTACAAACAAACTCTTATTCTTAATACCACTTTGTTGCAACACATCAAAGGCTCTGGAACTGATCTCTTTAATGCTGTGGGTAGCGGGACTGATCTTCACTTCATCCAGCCATTCCATGAATTCTTCTTTGTTGACCAATCGTTGGTGTTTGCCTTCAAAGTCGTTGGTCAGCAATTGAAACCTGTCGCTTGACTTATAGGCATCAACGATCTCCTTTGCTCTTCGTTTGGCATCATCCAGCAATGTTCCATTTTTATTGATGGCATCCATGCTAAAGGAGTTG
Source organism: Bacteroidia bacterium (assembly GCA_016786925.1). GTDB lineage: Bacteria > Bacteroidota > Bacteroidia > 2-12-FULL-35-15 > 2-12-FULL-35-15 > 2-12-FULL-35-15. Next base: position 92,597 of record JAEUTU010000020.1, on the reverse strand, counting down.
TCAATAAAGATGCTGATGGCTTTTTCGCCAACACTGGCTTTTTTGTTTTCGGCAGGGATGTAAGGTTGAGCAAAAGCAAATACTAAAAAGGTAATGGTTAAAATGCGGGCTGCTAAAACTAAAAGGTGTTTTAACTTGGATTTGGCTTGTGTTTCTTGTTTTACTTCCTTTAAAAAACGAATATTACTGAAGTAAATGGTCTTGAATTTCCGGAAGTTAAAAAGATGAATGATGATGGGAATGGCAATTGCCGATAGCGCGAATAGGAATGCTGGATTGCTAAAGTTCATCAAAGCCCAAAGATAGCATTTTTTTTGAATGATTGATGTAAAAATAGTTAATGAGGTAGGTTGTTTTGGTGGAGTGGGTTAAGAGTGATTGTTGTACTTGTTTTCTTCTTTGCTTTTTCCTTGATGAAAAAGCAACAAAAAATCAAGAAAGTATGATCGCTTCCCACCTCTCACTTTTTTCTCGAAAATCTACGAATGTGACTAAAGCAAATTCTTTGATTTTCTGATAAAAAAGTGTTCACCGCATGTCTGCATCGCATACTTTCATTGCCGCCCGCTGCTTCGAAAGAGTGATTATTAGAATTAATGTTCACCGCGACACGGCATCGCAGGTTTTCGGGCTAACGCGCGACTTCGGAAGAATGATCATAGTTGATTAAAATTAATAGAGCGTTGTCATTTCGAGCCTGCCTGACGGCAGACAGGCGGAGTCGAGAAAGTGGGTAGGGTTGATTATAGTGCGTGTTGTTTTTAATTTACATCTTCCCTTTTTTCTTGATAAAAAAGGGAGAAAAAATCAAGAGCTGAATAGCTTTTTTCTAAAATTCTATTTGTATTCAATCCTGATTCTATAAACTCATCCCGATTGAAAAAATCGGGATTCAAACAGTATAGAATCTGCACAGGCCTGCGCTTTTTGAATACAAATGAATTTTAAAAGAAAAAATCTATTAGGCTCGGTTATACTAAAAGTCTGAACGCTGTCATGTTGTCCCGATAGCTATCGGGATGTCGAAACATGTGGGGAGGCTTACGCACACTCTTCGACAGGCCTGCCTGCCGGCTAGGCAGGCTCAGAGTGACTTCCCCAATCACCATCACCCTTCATCAATCGTCAATCACCAATCACCCTTCCTAACTCACCATCGACTTCAAATTCTCGTAGGCTTTTGCTGTTTCGTTTTTTAGGCGATCGATAATTTCTTTTACGGATTTAATGTCGGAGATCAACTCAACGCTTTGTCCGGCACACCAAAGGGTTTGGTAATTGCCGGGCTTAACAGACTGTTCCAACTTTTTCATTCCACTTAATTGTACCCACATTTTAAAGTATTTTTTAGTAGTAGAATTGTTGGATAACATGCGCTCGAACCAATTCTGTTTATATCCGATCTTCTTCGCAAATGGGGTATTGATAATGGTACATGGTGTTCCTGAGATCTTTTCGGTAAGGACAATGTCGTTCATCTTGGAATCAACAATGGCTTTTTTATAGGCATCACTCACACCGGCTTCCTGGGTAGCAATAAAACGTGTTCCCATCGAAACACCTGCTGCTCCTAAAGCCAACATGGATAAAATGCCTTCTCCGTTGGCAATGCCTCCTGCTGCGATCACCATTTTATCAGGGAAATGATGGTGTAGGGAAGAGATGAGTACTTGTAAGGTATTCGGACCGGCATGTCCGCCAGCACCCTGACCAACGGCTATAAAGCCATCGCAACCCAGGTCGTAGCATTTTTGTGCATGTTCGATATTGGTTACATCACAAAATACTTTTCCGCCATAACTGTGTGCCTGCTCGATCACTTGTTTCGGATTTCCTAAGGAAGTAATATAGAATGGTACTTTTTTCTCGACACAGATCTTCAAATGTTTTTCGTACAAAGGATTGGTCTTTTGCACGATCAGGTTGATGCCATAGGTTCCTTTTACGCTTAACTTACTTTTTTCATCATTCAATTCATCCAATAGCTTTTCCAGTTCGCCTTCGTTTCTGTAGTTCAAACTAGGGAAAGTAGCGGCTATTCCGTTTTGCATACCGGCTATAACCATGGCTTTGTTGCTCACCAAAAACATGGGAGCCATGATCAAAGGGAATTCTATATTTAAGGAAGAGGTCAGTTGCGTTTGCATGATTGTGATTTTTTACAAATTTAGACATTTATAGTGTTAATTATTCTTCTTTGTTTAGTCAGAGTCAAAAGGCCTGGGTTTCAATATGCTCAAAGTGTTGTTTGTGAGCAGGCTGTCATCCTGTCCCGATAGCTATCGGGATGTCGAAACATGTGGGAGGCTTACGCACACTCTTCGACAGGCCTGCCTGCCGGCTAGGAAGGCTCAGAGTGACCTCCCTTCATCCTTCTTCAATCCTAAATCCCAAATCCTCCTTCACCAATCATCAATCATCAGTCGTCCCTTCCAACTTCGAACTTTAAACTTTCAACTTTCAACTCAAAACTTTCTATTCAAAAAAATATCGTATTTTAGTAAACATTAAATTTGATCAATTGTCAAACATCTAACGTCTAACATCTAACATCTGTATTATGTCTGTAACCCGCGTATTTGATATTCTGCCTCAGCTACTTGAAAAGTATAATAAAGCCGATGCGCTTGCTGCTAAAGAAAATGGTAAATGGGTAAAGTATTCTACTCAACAGTTTTATGATAATGCACATAACCTTGCGTATGGTCTGTTGGATTTTGGTATTACCCGTGAAGATAAAATTGCGATCATCGCTAATAACCGTCCTGAATGGAACTTTACCGACTATGGTATTCAAATGAGTGGTGCTGTGAGTGTTCCTATTTATCCTACTATCAGCGAGCCTGACTTGAATTTTATCTTGAACGATGCAAAGGTGAAATACATCTTTGTTTCTAATACAGATCTTTATAATAAAGTAAAAGCGGTAGCTGCTAATGCACCTAGCGTAAAAGATATTTATACATTCGATAAAGTTGCCGGTGCTAAACATTGGACTGAACTATTGGAATTAGGAAAAAGCAAACCTAAAAAAACAGAAGTGGAAAGCATCAAAGCGTCTATTAAAGCGGATGATCTTTTAACGATCCTTTATACTTCAGGAACAACAGGTAATCCAAAAGGGGTAATGCTTTCGCATCATAACTTGATCAGTAATTCATTGGCTTCACAAAACTTATGTCCTTTCCAAAGTCATTGGAAAGCGTTGAGCTTCCTGCCTTTGAATCACGTGTATGAGCGTATGCTAACTACTTTATATATGTACTTAGGTATTTCCATTTATTATGCAGAAAGCTTAGAGACCATCGGTGATAACTTAAAAGAAGTGAAGCCGGAAGTATTCTCTACCGTTCCCCGTTTGTTGGAAAAAGTATATGATAAGATCGTGGCGAAAGGTGCCGACTTAACAGGTATCAAAAAGAAATTGTTCTTCTGGGCGCTTGATCTTGGTTTGGCTTACGAGCTGAATGGTGCTAACGGATGGTGGTATGAAATGCAATTGAAATTAGCCAATAAGCTGATCTTCTCTAAATGGAGAGAGGCACTTGGCGGAAATATATTTGCCGTAGTAAGTGGTGGTGCTGCTTTGCAACCTCGTTTGGCAAGAGTGTTCAATTCGGCACAGATAACAGTTTTGGAAGGGTATGGTCTAACAGAAACATCACCGGTGATCGCTGTAAATAACTTCTTACCAAATGGTATTAAGTTCGGTACGGTTGGTCCTGTGATAGATGGGGTAACGGTGAAAATTGCCGAAGATGGAGAGATCCTGGTAAAAGGTCCGAATGTGATGTTAGGATATTATAACCGCCCGGATGCTACTGCTGAAGTGATCGACTCAGATGGTTGGTTCCATACCGGTGATATTGGTATGTTTGAGGACAACCGTTTCCTGAAAATTACCGACCGTAAAAAAGAGATCTTCAAAACTAGCGGTGGTAAATACATTGCTCCGGTAATGATCGAAAATAAATTAAAAGAATCACCATTTATTGAACAAGCCATGGTAATTGGTGAGAACCAGAAATATGCTTCGGCATTGATCGTTCCGGCTTTTGCATTCTTAAAAGAATATTGTCAGCGTAAGAATATTCCTTTTACTTCTAATGAGGAATTGATCAAGAATGAACAGATCAAAGCACGTATCATCCGTGAGGTAGAGAAGGTAAACGAGCATTTGGCTCAATACGAGAAGATCAAAAATCCTCAGTTCTTAGCGCGTGAGTGGAGTATCGATAAAGGGGAAATGACGCCTAAGCTTTCATTGAAACGTAAAGTGATCATGGCGGCTAATAAGGATTTGGTGGATAAGATCTATGCGGAGTAAAATTTAGTTCAAAGTTTAAAGTTGGGTAGTTGGAAGAGGAATAAATATATCATATTAAAGGCGGAGAATGTTCTCCGCTTTTTTTATGAGCTCAGCCTCGGTCCCTCTTCTTGAAGGAAGGAGAGGGAAGGGCTTCGGAAGAATGATCTTAGTTTATTAAAATTAATTGAGCGCTGTCATGTTGAGCCTGTCGAAACATGTGCGAAGGTTTAGTAGAGTGATTGTTGTTGTTATTTGCTTTTTTTCTTTTTGCTTGACCAAAAAGAAAGAAAAAGTCAAGAGCTGAATAGCTTTTTTCTAAAATTCTATTTGCATTCAATCCTGATTCTATAAACTCATCCCGATTGAAAAAATCGGGATTCAAACAGTATAGAATCTGCACAGGTCTGCGCTTTTTGAATACAAATGAATTTTATAAGAAAAAACCTATTAGGCTCAATTGTGTACTAAAAGTGTTTTTAGTTTGATTGATCTTTTGATAAAAAAATGTTCACCGCGACACGGCATCGCAGGTTTTCGGGCTTACGCGCTGCTTCGAAATGAACTCCTCAGTCACCCTTCACCAATCACCACTCAACATTACCAATTCCCAACTAGTTCGTTTCTGCGTTTAGTTTGTTTGGAGTTCTCAATATGGCTCTCATAAGGACGCCATGCAGGTGTTAGGTAATACTTGTTCGAGAAGCCTTTGTAGAACTTGGTTACCTTTTCATCACATGCTCCTGCAGCCCATGTAGCATCCAGATAAAACCATTCTTCATTCATATACACTTTGTTCCAGGCATGAGCAGTATATTTGATTTTTCCATCCTTTTCTTTCTTTACCTTTCCATGTACTACTTCGCATTTAACACCACTGGCTTTGCATAATTCATAGAATAAACAGGCATAACCTTCGCAAATTCCTTTTCGTTTTTTTAAAACGTTATTGGCGTATTTATAATAGGTATCAGCCCATTTAGAAGCTCTTTCGCATTTATTGTCATTTGATTTGATGACAGGTCCGCTTATTTTCCTGTTTTTGTTGTGATATTCTTTGCAGTCGTAAGCAATGTTGTTGCTTACCCATATAAAAATGGCTCTTATTTTATCTTCTTCTTTTGTGTAGGGTGCTGTAATGTCTTTTGCCAATAAAGGAATGCTTTTATATCTTTTTTTTATGCTTCTAACATGCTCGTCAATAGAGGCATAACTGCTTTCTTCTACTGTATCTATCCAATGATATGTGTTTTCATCTATCTCCACTTGTTTGGCTAGGGCAACACTGTCCACATCCGAATAGTACATGCTATCAATATTGATGGATTGTGCTTTTGCCGTGGAAAGGGCGCTTGTATATATCCAAACAAGTGCAATAATTTTGTTGATGTAGTTTTTCATGTTCAGAGAGATTAGAGTGTGGTTAATACTGAACTGTTTTAAACTTTAACTGGAATGGGGGAGATTTATTGTAAAAAGGAGTTCAATAGAATTGCTTGCAACATTATTTAAAATGTCGATTTTCCTTGTATAATGGAAAAATATTTAATGATTTGATTCTTTGCTTTTAAATATTGTAGAGAGGATTATTGTCTATCCAACCGACATTTTTGATGAATATTTCCATAAATACAGAGGCATTGGCTCATTTAGTTCCCATTTTATACTCATTGGCTTAGATCCTTCATATTCTTTAAAATTTCCTAAGCCAACAAAAACATATCCCATTGTATTTCCAAATTCATTTTTTGCTTTTTCTCTTACAAATAACAAAATTTGTTTCCCATTATCTTGATGATTAATATAAGTTAGGCCTTTACCGCTATCATCACGGGTCTGATTTTGAGATTGCCAATGAAATAATGTATCACTAATTGCAAAATCATTATATAATGTCGTAGGAGAAAAGTCTTCCTCAGACTTTATAAGATCTATAAAAAGTAATTCTGTATTTATATCTTTATTTTCCGCCACCCCTTCTCTATTTGACGATTTTTTTTCAAATGTACTTAAACCAAAAGCCGCCAATATTTGATCTCGAGTATAGCGTGAGTGTACTTTTAATGGTTGATCATATGGTAAATGAATGTCGATTTCTTGAAAATCCACATTATCTATAAGAATTTCTAAAAGTTCAATAATTTCATTTACTAATACTTTATTTTTTCCAATCATTCGAATGCTTTCTTCTAAAGAACTAAAACGACCGCTATCTTTCCAAACATCAAAATGCAACATCAACAACATTGACTTTTCATTTTTGTTTAGATTCTTAAAATCAATATCAAAAGACCTTTTAGCCAAATTCATAATAAAATTGAAATAACTAGTTGAATTTGTCGAAAGCCATTTTTTACTTATCGCAGAAACAATTTGCTTTTCGTTTAAATCATCAAAATTATCTAACTTTCCTGCTAACTGGCACAACCTAGACCATGAACCTTTTTTATAGAGTACATCTAATTGAATATTATTTAATTCAGTAAAATTTCTTAAGGTTAGAGGTAAAGTAGTTTGATGTTGAAAATTTCTAATTTTATTTATTAACTGATTAATATTAAAAGATGTTGCCTTTTTTATGTTTTCGAGTATAATTTCTTTGGCTTTCTTCTCTAAAACTATTGAACATCCCAAAGGTAAGTGAGGGAAATCATCTTCAATTTCTTTTTGAATTGATGTTGTCGTCTTACCAACTAAACCTCTAAACTTTGACTCAAAATCATATTCTGGCCTAGAGTTGCCAACAAAATCTAAAACAGTTAAGCAGTCTTTCCCTTCAGACAATCTCAAGCCACGACCAAGTTGCTGAAGAAAAATTGTTAAACTTTCGGTTGGTCTTAAAAATAAAACAGTGTCAATTTCAGGAATATCAACACCTTCATTAAAAATATCTACTACAAATAAATAGTTGATTTCCTTCTTCTGAAACTCGCTTCTAATAATATCTCTTTCATTTGAGTTTTTACTAGATAAATATTTTGCTTTCAATCCTGCTAAAGAAAACTTTTCAGCCATATACGTAGCATGATCAATTGAAACGCAAAAACAAATAGCCCTAATATTATTTATATCCTCAATGTGTTTTTCTAAATTAAAAATAATTTCACGGACTCGTCTGTCATTAGAAGTATACAAATCACTTAGTTCTTTTGCAACATATCGTCCCTTCTCCCATTGAACATTTGACAAATCTATACTATCTGTAATTCCAAAATATTGAAAAGGACAAAGAATTTTTTTATTCAAGGCTTCTGGTAATCTAATTTCAGCTGCAATTCGATTGCCAAAATCTTCTGTAATATCTCCTCCATCCATTCTTTCTGGCGTAGCTGTCAACCCTAAAAGCACTTTAGGATTAAAATAATTAATTATAGGTCTATAACTTGAAGCTACAATATGATGCACTTCATCTATAATAATAAAGTCATAGTACTCTGGAGTTAGCTCAATATCTTTAATCTTATTATTTAAAGATTGGACAGAAGCAAAAACATATTCATTACTAGAAGGAACCTGTCCATCTACCAATAATTCACCAAAGTTATTATCCTTAAGTATACCTTGAAAAGTAGATCTTGCTTGTTGAAGAATTTCCTTTCTATGCGCAACAAAGAGTAGTCTTGCAGATTTATTATTACTTTTAAAGTTTTTATAATCGAATGCAGAAACAATTGTTTTGCCTGTTCCTGTAGCTGCAACCAATAAATTTCTATTTCTATTATGGATATTTCTTTCTACTTCTAGTTTTTCTAAAATTTCTTTTTGATATTCAAATGGTTTAATGTCAAAATATGATGCTATATTAGAATATTCTTTTGAAAATTTACCTTGCTTAAGAGCTTCGTTTAATTTCGATGTATGCTTAGCTTTATCAAATAATTGGAATTCAGAATTTTGCCAATATGTTTCAAATGTTTTTCGGAATTTATCAATTATATGCCCAATTTCGTTTGTTGTAATTTTTAAATTCCATTCCAATCCATCAGTCAAAGCCGTCCGGGAAAAATTTGAAGAACCGATATAACCTGTATGAAATCCCGTGTTTCGTTGAAATAAATATGCTTTTGCATGTAGCCTTTCATTACCATTATTGTAGGATATTTTCACTTCTGTGTTTTTTAAAGAAGATAAAAGTGCAACGGCTTTGGAATCAGTTGCTCCCATATAAGTTGTTGTTATAACTCGAAGCTTACCCCCTCTATTTGTAAATTCGCGTAGTTCTTTTTCAAGAATTCGAATCCCTTTCCATTTTATAAAAGAAACTAATAGATCAATTCGATCTGATGATAAAATCTCCTTCCTTAATTCACTTTCAAGTGTTATTCCATTATTTCCGCCAGTAAAAAGTTCGCTATAAATTAATCTTGTATATGGCGTTATTTCTTTCAGATGTAAATCTAAATCAGAAAAATGAGAATCAATCTTTTTAAAAACAGCTTTAAGAATTTTACCTTCTACTTCTATTAAATCATCCTCAAACTCTTCCACGCTTATTTCTTCTTTTAAAAACAAAATAATTTTGTTTGCTATTTCTATTTGCTTTTCAAGAGCATCATCTCCTTTTAAAAGCGCAAAAGCGTGTTTTATTGATTTTCCTACATGTTGTGACAATAGCTGAGAGGCCTCTGCTTTATCAATAGCCGTTTTCTTAAATTGAAAAGTGTTCTTATCTAATTCATTAATTTTAATATTAATGAGTTTTGTAACCAATTCTTCGTATAAGCCTTCGTTCATAATTCGAATTTTAATAATTTTTCAACTATAGGAATATCTGCAGCAGCCCAGTCAAGATCTTTAATGTCAGAATAATTTAACCACTTAAAATCGATGTGCTCAGTAAGAGTTAAATTGTCATTTTCTGTTTTACAAACAAAACTATGCATAGTGATTTTAAAGTCAGGATATTCATGATAAACTGTTAAGAATTCTGATTCAATTTCTATGTCTAAATGTAATTCTTCTTTAATTTCTCTAATTATTGCTTGCTCCTTTGTTTCCATAGGTTCAAGTTTTCCTCCTGGAAATTCCCATTTTTTAGAGATGTACTCATATTTATTATCTCCTCTTTGGACACATAAAATTTTTTCTTTAAGTTTAATTATTGCTGCTACAACTTCAACATGTTTCATTTTTCTGTAAATTGATTTTTTATAGCAGATTAGTCTGGTTTAAGCTGGCTGTATTGATATAAAACATTATTTTATAAATTGTTCTTCATCCACTCATTCGTTTCTTTATCCACACACCAAATATAACAACCTTTCATTCCTCTTGTCATAAGGGTACGGTAGGTGTTTTTTATAATTTTGCGGATAAGGTCTTTTGCTTTTTCAGGATCGGATGCCAGCATTTTTTTGTATCCCTTAATGGATGAATCCATTTTAGAACGTTTGGCCGGGTCAACCAATACTTTCCCGTCTCTTACTATCAGGTCTTCTCCTATAATTACTCCTACATAGTCCAATTCCAATCCCTGGCAGGTATGAATACACCCAATTTCATTCACAGAATTGGGTTTCATGATCCATAGCATACTGTCCAATGCCAAATTCCATTTCATGGCAAACTTATATTCAGGAAATGTTATATCCATTGCAGCGGGATCTTTTTGACTTTTCCAGTCCCAGCAGTAACCTGCCACCAATCGTGCGCTGTTCTTTTCTTTGTTCTTTTCAAAGATCATATCACGCAATTCGGCAGGGGAGTCGCATACCTTGAATTCGTAATTAAGGTCTTTAATATCGGTATTGGCTGTGGAGCGTATCTCCAAAAGATTGTCCAGAAAGGCTAAATAGGCATCGGAACCATTGCAACGGAATTGTGAACTTAATTCTAATTCAACAACTTCTGCATTCAGTCTTTTTGCTTGTTTAATGATCTCTTCTTTAGTGCCAATATCTTTCATGGTCACTTTCTGGTCTTCATCAATAAAGAAAATGGAGCAAGCCGCTGCATGAATGATCTCTTTTATTTGATTCTCCCCTAAATTTTGAAACATACCCGACTTTTCATTTAAGCGGTGTGCTTCATCCACAATTAATGCATCAAATTCATTGATAGGTGTGTTGATGAAACTTCCTGAACTTTGGAAGAGAGCGGCAAATCGTGTTTTGGTGATTGTTCCTGTCAATTTACTTTGATAAACAGCTCTGGGTGCCGCATTTTTTGTAACATACTGTGTAAGCATTTCACGTTTGGTAATTTCTGTAAGCAAATTAATTGCTACTACAGATTTACCTGTGCCGGGACCACCTTCAACTATCAATACTTTTTTGCCTTCTTTTTTTGCTTTTTCTGTTAACCACAACGCTGTTTCGTAAACTAGTTTTTGTTCATCCAGCATGATGAACTCGGCATTTCCTTTTAGCAGGGAAGCCAAACTTTCAGACAATTGTTTGGAAGGGCGGATCTTACCTGAATCAATGCGGTACATGATCTCACCATCGTCTCCTTTTTTTACATAGCGCTTTATAAAATCGCGTAGTTTGTGTGGATCACGCTTTAAGAAAACCGGTGCTTTATCTAAATAATTATTGTAAAAAGGATTTCGAATAACTTGATCTTCCACATAGTTGTGAAGGTAAGCGCAAGGACTCAAGGTGATATTTTCATTGCGAACGGTTTCGCTATAGTCGTGTAAAAATGTTGCATACGACCATGCCTGGTAGGAGGGATGGCTAGTTTCTCTCACACCTTTTCCCAATGCCGTTTTTATGATGCCGTCTTTATCACTTAATTCGGCTGTTTTCCATTGTTTCAATTCAATGATAACAACATTGGGTTTGTTGTTCTCATCGGTACCGGTAATTACAAAATCGATACGTTTGTTGGTTTGCGGGATCTGACACTCAATAGCAATTCCTGTATTGTCGGGTATTTCTGGGTCATTTAAAACCGTTGACATATAATGTAAGGAATTCCACCAGGAGTCAACTTCTTTGTCGGTAGTTCTCTTATGAAATACTTCAAAGAATTTTTTTTCGATGGTAAGATCGATATCGCCTCTTTCCACCTCATCCTGAAATCCTTTTTTTGTTGAACGGTAAACGATCATAGACTATAATTCGTTGTATTTTTTAGCAGTGTTTTTAATGTTTTGAGTTTTTATTAGTAAATCTCTTTAAAGCAAATATTTTCTGAATGTATAATTTATTTTTATCACCTATTCTGTTAAACCACTCAAAATGTTTTTCCAATATAAATCCTTATCATCCTTTAAAATATGTATGATTCGTTTCATTAAATCTTCTTCTGAATTAAGTACTTTTTTTAATTTACGTCCAATAACATGAGCCGAGACTTGTTGTATATAGTCTCTATCAGAAGTGTTATATTTTTCCATTAGATCGAAATGGTGCTCGTATACATCATCGCTAAACGCCTCAAAGTAGATTAAAATAATTTGTTGTATATCAATCAAATCTTTTGTTCTTTCAGGTCTATCATTATTCGCAATAAGTTTTAAAAGAACAATACCTTCAATGGAACATACTCTTGCATTTACTTCATCACTCCATTGGACTTGCTCTGCATATTTGTTTAGAATAGCAAAGCCTGGCATATCTAAAACAAAAATTTTCGGCTTTGTTAATGTAGTTATTCCCTCTTTTTCAATATCTCCAAATGGAAGTAGATCTAACTCGATACTTTTTTTATAAATTAGTTTAATAGGCTCATTGTGTTCTTCAAAATTCCCCGTTTGAATTAAACTTTCCTTGAGTTTAGAAAATTCAACCTCTGATGTTACCATTACTGCAATATCTATATCTGCAGTTTTTCTAGAAGGAGTATAATTTGCCAATTTATTCAAATGATAGTCACGCGCAACAGCACCTGCTAAATAAAATTCAATTTTTAAAGCAGTAGCTTCTTTGTTAACATGCCTGAGTATTTCATCAAAAGCAGGATCAAATATGTTAGAATTTTGTGTCAATGTACTTTTCTTTAATACGTTTTGCTGCTTCTAAACAACGACTATCTTTACTTTGAATTAACTCAGCATAAATTAAAAACGGATCAGCTTTTTCTGGCAATTCTTTGTGTTTAAAAGGCGAAAGCATATAAAGGATATTTCCTTTGGGATCTGGTACTAATTTATATTCTTTCATCATTTGATGCAGTGTGTAGTTGCTATAAATAGTAAACTGTTCTGGTATTAAATAGCTGTCTAACAACGCTGCAGCAGGCTCTCCTCCCCAAAAAGCGTTTTTCAGTTGTATGTTTTTCCAGGTAAGCGCATTTTGCTTATTTGCAAATGCAAGTCTAGTTTGTAATAAATGCGGGCGCATGGTATCTCCAAAATTATTTGCCCAAACATCAAACAATTCATTTCTATTTTTAAAATCTCGACTTCCATTTTTTGTTTCCAGAAAACCTTCCATTTCAAGTGCATCCATAACCAAACGAACATTTCCAAGAGCTATCTCTGCTTCTGCAGCAATTTCGCGGTAAGTCCCTTTCACAAAATTTGGGTTAAGTAATCCTGCATAAACAAACCGCATCCCACTTTCTGTATATAATTTACTATTGCTTGTTTTTCGTTGAGCTTCTACTTTTTGATTATCGATGTATATATAAATAGAATCTTTTTCTATATAACAGTTTCCTGATGTTTCTAAATAATTAATGTGATGGTCTCTTAACTGTTCGCGATTCGGCTTAGAGATATATTGAGCCATTAAAAAAAAATCCGGATACTTTTTTTTGAGTTCAATTAACTTCAGGATATCATTAGTGCGTACTTCATTCTTGAGTTCAAGTATTAAGACATGTTTTTCCTTAGTTCTTTGATTTAATAGATGTATTTCCCCATCTATACCTTCGTCAATTGAGGTAGGTGTTTCCTTTACTTTTATTTTCCAGGATGTTAGGTTTTCAAATTGCCTTGTGGCAGTATCGATAATTTGGTTTCTTTTCATTTTTCGTTCACAAGTTAGATTTGTTCATGAATCATGAACATGCAAATATAATGAACAAAATTGGATTGGACTCATAATTCATTGTATTTTTTAGCAGTTCCTTTTGCTTTGTCAACGGGATATTTTTCTCCGTTCTTTTTAATTTTTTCTAAAACAATATCTTTTACATTCAAGCCATGTTTTTCTGCTAAAAGAAATGAATAGGCAAGCACATCAGCTAATTCTTCCTTTAATTTTTCTTTATTGGCTTCATCGGCATTCTTCCACAGGAATAATTCCAATAGCTCATTTGCCTCAATGGAGATGGCCAATGATAGGTCTTTTGAATTGTGGAATTGCTCCCAATCGCGCTCGTTTCTGAATTTAACTAATGCTTCCGTTATTTCTTTAATATCCGACATTTCTGCTTGTTTTATACCTTTTACAAGTATAATTCAATTAAAAAAGCCCCACAATTTCTGTGAGGCTTTTTTATTAACAATAGGGAAGAGAGGGAGCGAAGATCTATTATTTATTGTTGATCAAATTAACAATAACTTTAACGATCATGTCTTTATCGTCTGATTTTGATTCTGCGATCATTAAGGTTAATGCGACCAAGGCATTGTCATCAATTACCTTTTTATTATTGTGGTACAGCAAATTGTTACGTTCTAAAAACCAAACGAACAAAAAGGCAGCAATACGTTTGTTCCCATCCGAAAAAGAATGATTTTTTACCACAAAATACAAAAGATTGGCGGCCTTTTCTTCAATAAGTGGGTAGAGTTCTTTATTATCAAATGTTTGATATATTCCTTCTAATGAGGCTTTAAAGCTTTTGTCTTTTTCGTTGCCAAACAATGCAGAACCACCAAATTTCGTTTTCAAGCTCTCAATTGCTTTTTTTGCTTCTTTATAGGAAATTTTGAAAACTTCTTTATTCCCTGTTTTTTTGATCTTTAAAGTTTGATGATCATATTTATCAAGAATGTCAAGCGCAAAGGAAAAATCGCTCAACACTTTTAGTAAGCCTTTGGCTTCGCTGCCGGATATTTCTGTAGCCTTAGAAACATCACCGATAATGGAAATGGCTTGTTTTAATTCCTGAAGTTTATTTTCTGTTTCTTTCAGGCGCTTCTCATTAATGACGTAACCTTTTACCAAATAATCCTTTAAACGTTGTGTGGCCCATTGGCGAAATTGAGTTCCTTGCTTTGATTTTACTCGATAACCTACAGATATTATTACATCTAGATTATAATATTCTACTTTCCGTTGAACGCTTCTTTTACCTTCTTTTTGAACTGTCAAGGATTCCTTGACAGTTGCTTTTTTTTGTAATTCTCCTTCTTTAAAACAATTGCTAATGTGAAGACTAATGTTTTGTTTGGTTTGTTTAAATAAAGATGCCATTTGAAGCTGACTCAACCAAACAGTTTCTCCATCAAACTGAACAGATATTTCAGTTTTTTTATCAGGACTTTTATATATTTCTATCTCATTCATCCAGCAAATAATAGTGGCTTTATTCTTAACAAAAAGGTAAAAGGGGCAGGTTTTTTAATGATCCAATTTCAGGGTATGTCCCATTTTATCGCGTTTGGTTTGGAGGTAGAGTTTGTTGTGTTCATTGCTTTCAATTTCAATGGCTACATTTTCTACTATCTCTAATCCATAACCAATTAATCCGGCACGTTTGCGGGGATTATTGCTCATTAAACGGATCTTACTAATGTTAAGGTCACGCAGAATTTGTGCGCCCACACCATAGTCGCGCTCGTCCATTTTAAAGCCCAATTCCAAATTGGCTTCTACGGTATCGCGTCCTTCTTCCTGCAATTTATAGGCTTTTAATTTATTCATAAGGCCAATGCCACGGCCTTCCTGGTTCATATACACAATTACGCCTTTGCCTTCTTTCTCGATCATCTCCATGCTTTTGTGGAGTTGTGGACCGCAGTCGCAACGGCAGCTTCCAAAGATATCGCCCGTAAGGCAGCTGGAGTGTACACGCACCAAAATGGGTTCGTTCTTATCCCAGGTACCTTTAATGAGTGCCAGGTGTTCCATATCATTGGTGGTTTGGCGGTAGGCTACCAGCTCAAAATTACCCCATTGGGTAGGCATTTTCACCTGTACATTTTTGGTGATGATGCTTTCATTTTTTACACGGTAAGCGATCAGATCCTCAATAGAGATGATCTTTAAATTGAATTTTTTAGCAATTTCCAGAAGCTGTGGCAAGCGTGCCATGGTGCCATCCTCGTTCATGATCTCTACGAGGGCGCCTGCGGGTTCGAATCCTGCCAGGCGGGCAAGGTCAACGGTGGCTTCGGTATGTCCTGCTCTGCGGAGTACACCGCCATTTTTTGCTTTTAACGGGAAAATATGTCCGGGTTTACCAAACTCTTCGGGTTTAATGTTGGGGTTGATGAGCGCCTGAATGGTTTTGGAGCGGTCGGATGCCGAAATACCTGTGGTGCATCCATAGCCTAATAAATCCACCGACACGGTAAAGGCAGTGCTATGCTCGGCTGTATTGTTGCTCACCATCATTTCGAGTCCCAGTTCATGCACACGGTCCTCAGTAATGGCAGCACAAATAAGTCCGCGCCCATGGGTAGCCATAAAGTTGATCACTTCAGGGGTAACATTGCGGGCAGCAGTAAGGAAATCACCTTCGTTCTCACGGTCTTCATCGTCCACCACAATAATTACCTTTCCGGCTTTTATATCTTCAATTGCTTCTTCAATTGTATTTAATACAGTGTTCATTTTTAATGATCTTTAAAATGTATGCTTGTTTAAAAGCGGGTACAAAGATAATAAAATATGACGTAGGGATAAGCTTTTAACATCCTTATGTTCAAAAAGAGCAGGGGCAGGAAAGGATAAAATCATTAAATTTGTTTCCGAACTTATAAACTACTATAGAAGTGAAACTATCCAAGGAAGTAAAAGTAGGAATTGTAACTACTATTGCCATTGCATTCTTTATTTATGGATTTAACTTTTTGAAAGGGAAGGATTTCTTCTCTTCGCAACGTAAGTTCTATGCCGTGTATAACGATATTGATGGTTTGGTGGAAGCCAATCCTTTACTGATCAATGGTTTTAGAGTGGGGATGGTAGGGAAGATCCAATTGATGAATGATACGACCGGGCGCATCCTGGTGAGCCTTATTGTGGATGATGAGGTAAATATTCCGAAAAATTCTATTGCTAAAGTGGTTAGCTCCGACCTTTTGGGTTCTAAAGCGGTTCAATTGATATTAGGCTCCGGTAGCAATTATGCCGAAAGTGGTGACACTTTAGTGGCTGCTCAGGAGGATAACCTTAAAGCGGCTGTAAACAAAACGATCGCGCCTTTGCAAAAGAAAGCGGAAGGTTTGATATCGTCCATCGACTCGGTAATGGTGGTGGTACAGCAGGTGTTCAACGAAAGTGCCCGTCAGAACTTATCGAAGAGCTTTGAGAACATTAAGGATGCGATCGCTTCCTTAGAAACGACTTCGTACCGTTTGGATACGTTGGTATCGAACGAAAAATCGAAAATATCGAACATCTTATCGAAGATCAATCACCTGGCGGCTACCTTGGATAATAATTCCGATAAGCTGGCGAATGTGATCCAGAACTTCTCGAACATCAGCGATTCATTAGCGCAATCGAACTTAAAGCAGGCGATCAACAATGCGGATGTGGCTTTGTCGCAAGCATCGAGCATTATGACAAAGATCAACAAGGGTGAGGGTTCATTAGGATTGTTGGTGAACAATGATAGCTTGTATCGTAAATTGGATAAATCATCGGAAGACTTAGATAAGTTATTGAAGGACTTGCGTATCAATCCGGAGCGTTATGTGCATATTTCGGTGTTTGGGCGGAAGGATAGGAATAAGCCGAAGGAGTAGGGGATTTAGGATTTAGGGATTTAGGGATTTTGGGATTGGGGGAAAGAAGGAGGATTTAGGATTTTTGGATTTGTGAGTGGTGAATAGAATGAGTGCGTTGTCATTTCGAGCGGAGTCGAGAAAGTGGGAAGGGAAGGAAAAGAGTTTCACCGCAAAGACGCTAAGGCGCGAAGAAAAAGGAATCTACGAATACGAATAGGTACGAAAATACGAATTACGAATAGTAGGGATTATAAATTATAAAAACGAAGAGGATCAGAGTAGAAGGATATTGTTGTTGGTTTATACTGAACGAATAACAAACAACGAATAACAAACAACCAAATTATTATGGTATCAAGCATTATTTTTATTGCATTATTGTTAGCAGGCGGTGGCCTGTTTTTATTTAACGCCAACAAGATCCGCAGAAACATTCTGCTCGGAAAGGACATCGACCGCAAGGATAATTTCTCCGAACGGATGAAAACAATGATCCTCGTTGCTTTCGGACAAAAGAAAATGTTTACCCGCCCGATCCCGGCTTTGTTGCATTTATTCCTATACGTTGCTTTTGTGATCACTCAAATTGAATTGATCGAGATCGTGATTGATGGTATTGCAGGCACACACCGTGTATTCCGTCCGTCATTGGGTGGTTTCTACACCTTTATGGTGAGCTTGATCGAAGTACTTTCGGTATTGGCTTTTATCGGTACCATCTTCTTCCTGGCTAGACGTAATTTATTAAAAGTGCCTCGCCTGGTGCACAACGACCTTACCGGTTGGCCAAAGCTGGATGCGAACTATATCTTATTGGGTGAGATCACTTTGATCTGCTTCATCTTTATGATGAATGGTGCTGACGAAGTGCTTTATGCCCGTGGTGCTTCTCATGCCGAAAATTTAGGTGATGGTTCTTTAGGTCTTGCGATCAGCTCTCACATCGGACCAATGTTGTTTGGTGGAATGAGTGATACAGGTTTACATATTGTAGAGCGTATCGGCTGGTGGGGACATATCATGATGGTGTTCGGATTCCTGAATTACCTTGTATTGTCGAAACACTTACACATCCTTTTAGCGTTCCCGAATACATTCTATTCGAACTTAAAACCTAAAGGTGAATTCACCAATATGGCTTCTGTTACCAATGAGGTAAAAGCGATCTTTGATCCATCGTTCACACCGCCTCCTGCTGACCCGAACGTTCCTATGCGTTTTGGTGCGAAGGATGTAACCGACCTTACCTGGAAACAATTATTAGACGCTTATACTTGTACGGAGTGCGGACGTTGTACCTCATCTTGTCCGGCAAACACTACAGGAAAATTATTATCGCCACGTAAGATCATGATGAGCACCCGCGACCGTCTGGAAGAAGTAGGGAAGAACATTGATGCGAATAAAGGAGAGTTCAAAGATGATGGCAAAGCATTGTTAGGCGACTATATCACTCCTGAGGAGTTATGGGCATGTACATCGTGCAATGCTTGTGTGCAGGAATGTCCGGTGAACATCGATCCATTGAGTATCATCGTAGAGATGCGCAGATACATGGTGATGGAACAAAGTGCTGCTCCAACGGAGTTGAATGGTATGTTTACCAATATTGAGAACAACGGTGCGCCATGGCAGTTTGCACAAGCGGATCGATTGAACTGGAAGAACGAGTAATCATCGAATTACGAATCGGTACGAAAAAAGCGAATTACGAATAGTTGGGTGATGAGTGCGGTGTCATTTCGAGCGGAGTCGAGAAAGTGGGGAGGAAAGAAAAAAAAGGAGGATTTAGGATTTTGGGATTTCGAATTACGAATCGGTACGAAAAAAGCGAATTACGAATAGTGGGGTGATTAGGAGATGAAGTGATGGAGAAATGAAGAGATGAGGTAATGAAGTAAATAGTAAAAAAAAACGGTGATATAGGACGGAGCAAAATGAAACCCTCATAACTCCATAACATCATCACCTCATAACTTAAAAAGAAATGGAATTAATAGAGAAATTAGAGAATGGTCAGTTGATCAGCCCGGTGTTGCCGGCACATGTGAAGAATTATTTAATCGACATTGATGGAACTATCTGTGATGATATTCCGAATGAACAGCCGGAGCGTATGGCAACTGCTGCTTTATATCCTGAAGCATTAGTAACCTTGAACAAATGGTTTGATGAAGGACATATCATTACTTTTTTTACTTCACGTACCGAAGAGCACAGAGCAGTAACTGAAAAATGGTTGGCGGATAATGGGTTTAAATATCATGGTTTGTTGATGGGTAAACCTCGTGGTGGAAACTATCATTGGATCGATAACCACATGGTGAGAGCAACACGCTACGAAGGTAGATTTACGGATTTGATCAATAAGGAAGTGACGATACAGGTGTTTGAAGAGTGATGAAGTGAATAGGTGATGAAGAGATGAAGTAAAAAGTAAGTAGTAAAACAGAAGGTCATGGGAAGGAGCAATATGAAACCCTTATAACTTCATAACCCCATTACCTCATAACATAAAAAAATGGTGATAGGACGGAGTAAAGGCAACCCCATTACCTCATAACATAAAAAAAACGGTGATAGGACGGAGTAAAGGCAACCCCATAACCCCATCACCTCATAACTAGCAATATTATGGATAACAATCAACCTTTAGTAGTTCCAACAATGGCCGACTACATGGCAAAAGGAGAATCACCTGAGATCTTATTTTGGGTAGGATGTTCCGGTAGTTTTGACGACAGAGCAAAAAAGATCACGAAAGCGATCGTAAAGATCTTGAATCATGCGAATGTAAAGTTTGCTGTGTTGGGTACTGAAGAAAGTTGTACCGGTGATCCGGCAAAACGTGCAGGGAATGAATTCCTGTTTCAGATGCAAGCCATGAACAACATTACCGTGTTGAACGGTTATGAAGTGAAAAAGATCGTGACGGGTTGTCCGCATTGCTTTAACACCTTAAAAAATGAATATCCTGCTTTGGGTGGTAATTACGAAGTGGTTCACCATACACAGTTATTGCAGGACCTTTTAAATACCGGTCGTATCAAAATTGAAGGAGGAAACTTTAAAGGGAAGAAGATCACTTTCCATGATCCATGTTATTTAGGTAGAGCCAACGATGTGTATGAAGCACCCCGTTCGGTAATGATCAACCTGGATGCTGAATTGGTGGAGATGAAACGCAGCAAAGCCAATGGTTTCTGCTGTGGTGCCGGTGGAGCACAAATGTTCAAAGAGGCAGAAAAAGGAAACAAAGAAGTGAACATCGAACGTAGCGAAGAAGCTTTAGCAACCAATCCGGATGTGATCGCAGTCGGTTGTCCGTTCTGCAATACGATGATGACGGATGGTGTGAAGCATTTTAATAAAGAACAACAAGTGAAGGTGCTGGATGTGGCGGAGTTGATCGCACAAGCGAAAGATCTGTAAGCATCGAATTACGAATCGGTAGGGAAATACGAATAGAAGGAGGATTGAGGATTTTACCACTAAGGCACAGAGGCACGGAGAGATAGGGAAGAGGAAGGGTGAACGGTGATGGTTGATTGGTGAAGGATGGAATGCCAGCGCACATGTTTCGACAAGCTCAACATGACAACGCTAAAAAAGAAGGGCGATTGATGAATGTTGAGGGGTGAAGGAAAAGGAAGTAGGATTGAGAATTTTTGGATTGAGGATTAGGGAAATAGAACTCAGATTTTCGGGATTAAATGGATAAAAGTGAATGATGATTTTAGTTGATAGGGAGAGGAAGGAGTATTTCGGATTTAAGATTAGGTAACCGCAAAGTTCGCTAAGATTTGCGCAAAGAAAAAAAAGGTAATTGGGTTTTGGGTTGGTGTGATGCTAGTTCGAATGCCAACTCAACAAATCAATAATTCAACAACTCAGCAACTCACCATTTAAAGATGGAAACAATACATACAATGCCGTTAGATGCCCGTGTATGGGTATATCAAAGCAACAGAAAATTAAGTACTGATGAAGTAAGCGCTATTCAAAAAGCGGGTGCGGCTTTCATTGCCGACTGGGCAGCACATGGTGCGAGCTTAAAAGCGAGTTTTGATGTGCTGGATAATTTGTTTGTAGTGATCGCTGTAGACGAAAAACAAGCTACAGCAAGCGGTTGCAGCATCGATAAATCGGTTCGTTTTATTAAAGAACTGGAACAACAGTTCAATTTGAATTTCTTTGATCGTTTACGTGTTGCTTATGTGGATAACAACGAGATCAAAACCTGTCATATTTCCACCTTCGAAGAATTAGCGAAATCAGCCAAGATCAATGGCGATACAATCGTGTTCAATAACATGATCACTACCAAAGCTGCATTCGACTCCGAATGGCGTGTTCCTGCAAAGAATAGCTGGCAGAGTAAGTATGTTTAGGGAAATTATAAATGATGGATTATAAATGTTCATCATCGAATTACGAATTGGCACGAAAAATACGAATTACGAATTGTAGGATTTAGGATTTGTGATTGATGATTCAAGGATTGATGAAGGGGGAAGAAGGAGTTAGATGTCAGTTCGAGCCTGCCTGTCGGCAGACAGGTGTGGAGCGTAGCGGAACGTATCGAGAACGCTTGAGAAAAATAGCTTTACTAAAAGGAAACTGGATCGATAAGAGCTTTATTCCCTTTTTTCTTGATAAAAAAGGGAGAATCCGCCTGAGGCGGACAAGAAAATATGAATCCTTCGCGCCTCTCACTTTTTTATAAAAATCTACGGATGACATAATCGATTCGGACCAGAATCGCTACATCCTTTGAATTTTAAATAAAAAAGTGTTCACCCCTTGTCGGCATCGCATATTTTCGGGCTAACGCGCTACTTCGCAACTATCATGTTTAATCAGCAATAACCTCTTCACCTCATCACTTAATTTCCTCATTACCCAAAAATCAATTGTCTGAGTTCTCATTTTTAGTCCAGCCGCTGCTGTTGGCAACCTCTTCGATGATCTTTTCCAGATCGGTGAGTTCTTTGGGTGCTTGATGGCGCTCTTTTACTTTTTTAGTCTTACCGTTTAAGGTATACGTGATAGTTTTTACAGGGAAATCGGTGATCACACCCAAGTATTCATCATTTAAAGCAAAGAAGTTCGCTTTTTCAAAGGCATCGTACAATGTCTTTAATTCTGCTGCAGTCATTGTTTTGGTATAATTCCCGATCTTATCGGTATTGCTTTCGCCTTTGAAGGTGGCTGTTTTGGTAGCCCCACTGATCGTCATTACATAAGTTGGACATTTCCCGAAGCAAGGGGTACGCTGATAAACAATCTCCATTTTGTCGGTTGTATTGGTTTGCTCCGAAGAAGCTATTTTTTTGGTGCTGTTGCAGGGTGCTAAAAAAAGCAGGAATGCAGAATAGATCAATAATTTCATAAGATTAGAATTTTAAAAGTTCTTCATACAATTCGCGTACCGGTAATCCCATCACATTAAAATAGGATCCTTCGATCTTTTCTACTGCAATGTATCCGATCCATTCCTGTGCTCCATAAGAGCCGGCTTTATCGTATGGATGATAGTTGTTGATGTAATAGTCGATCTCCTGACGGGATAGTTTTTTGAAATATACTTTTGTTAAGGCATAAAAGCTTTTGTTCTTATGCTTACTCTTTAAACATACTCCTGTATATACTTCATGCATCTTACCCGACAATAACTGAAGCATGCGCACAGCATCATCGTAGTTCTCGGGCTTATTAAGTACTTGTCCTTCCACCCAAACAATGGTATCGGCAGTGATAACGATAGTATTGTCGTTCAGCTCTTCATCAAAAGCATCGGCTTTCTTTTGGCAGAGGTAAAGCGGGATGTCCTGTGCTTTTAATGTCTCCGGAAAGCTTTCATCTACCTCTTTTGTACGCACCTCAAAATCGAGTCCGAGTTCTTTTAGGAGGAACTGTCTGCGAGGCGATTTAGAAGCCAGGATCAATTTATATTTTTTAAGCTCTTCCAATCAGGTAATAATAAACAATGAATAAATAGCACACACCTAAGAACATGATCACTTTGGCGGTTGTTCCGGCTATGTGAAAATGTCTTTTCTCTGTAGCTTTTAAGGTGCGATAGATCAAATAAATAAGTGGTAATTGAATAGCCGCTGTGAAATAGGCAAATGATACCCAATCATACAAGCGCATGTTATGATACTGAATGTATCCCATGGCTACCATTGTAAGAACAGCGATGGCTGTTACAACAAGTTTGGCTTTTGGTATTCCGATAGCGATCGGAAGGGTGTTGCAACCATATTCCATATCGCCTTCATAGTCTTCCATGTCCTTGATGATCTCGCGGAGCAGGGTAGTAATAAATGCAAAGAATGAAATGCCGATCACCCAACGCCAGGTGATGGATAGGTTGAGAGTTTCATCTACCGGTAGGTAGTTCTTATAAATGAGTAATAATTCGTACACACCCACCACCAATGGAACCATAGCGGTGAAAAGAGCGATCACCACATTGCCGATCAGGAACTGACGTTTGAAAGTGGTAGAGTAGAACCAGAGTCCGGCAGTACAGATAAAATGCACCAATGCTAATTTCCAATAGCCGATAGAATACGAAACGAATAAGGCGATCATGATCGCGAGGATATTGATGACCGTGTGTGCACCCATGGCTACACGTCTTTTTACCCCTTTGTCGATCACCATCTTTTCGGGCTTATTCACTTTATCGATGCGCACATCAAAATAATCGTTGATGATATAACCGGCAGCAGCGATCATAACAGTGGAAAGCACCAATAAAAAGAATTGCAGTTCCGACATTTGCAGTTCGTAATACGGACTTTCATTCTTAATAAAAGGAAGGATCAGGCAAAAACGCACCATGTATTGCGTAAAAGCAATAATGATGAGGTTTTTGATCCGAATAAGTTTTAAAAATGCAATCATTTATTTAGTTATGAGGTGATGAGGTTATGGAGTTATGAGGGTTTCATTTTGCTCCGTCCCACGACCTGTTTTTTTAGTTATTAGGTAATAAGGTTATGAAGTAATGAGGGTTTCATTTTGCTCCGTCCTATATCACCTTTTGTTTTACTATTTACTTTATCACTTTTTCTCTTCATCACTCCATCTCCTAATCACCTAATCACTTCCCAAATCTACCACACAAATCCATCTTCATCGAACCAGCGGCCTTGTACTTTGAGCACTTGTTCCATCACATCGCGCACAGCACCTTTGCCACCTTTTTGATAGGATACATACAAGCAGATATCTTTGATCTCCTGCGCTGCATCGTTCGGACAAGTAGGCACGCCCACACGTTTCATCACTTCATAGTCAGGAATATCATCGCCCATATACAACACCTCATCATCGTTCAGTCCGTATATTTCCATCAGTTCTTTATACGCATCGATCTTTGTATGCGCACCTAAGTAAACATCCGTGATGCCTAAACCGTTCAATCGTTTACGCACCATTTCGGATCTTCCACCAGAGATGATCGCTACTTTGTAGCCTTTCTTTACAGCCAGTTGAAGTGCATATCCATCCTTGATGTTCATGATACGCACCTGTTCGCCATCGGGCATTAATGTTACTGAGCCATCCGTTAAAACACCATCCACATCAAATACAAAAGCTTTAACGCGGGTAAGTTTGGTTTTAAAGTTTTCCATACTACTAATTTACGATTTATTCTTTTTCGCTGTTTGTGCAATGCTATTGCTTAACAGTTTGTAAATGTCCTGATAAGATCTTGTTTCCTTTAAAAGCGACAAATGTTTGTCGATGGTGTTTTTATCACCTCTCATAGCAGGTCCGGTTTGCATTTTAGCCGGTTCATGCTCCATGATCTTTTCGGTTGTTTCCATGATAAGAGGCTTCAACAGATCCAGTTCCATTTTATTCTTTTTTAGCAGGTCAGCAGCAATGCTATACACGTGATTGCTGAAATTGCAGGCAAATACTGCTGCCAGGTGCAATTGCTGACGTTGAGCCGAATTGATCTTCACAGCTTTTTTACTGATGCTTTTAGCGAAATAGAGTAGTGATTCTTCTGTTGTTTTATTGTTTCCTTCCACACACACGGGAATGTTTTTAAAAGATACCGCTTTGCTCTTTGAAAAGGTTTGCAAAGGATAAAACACACCAATGTTCTTCGAACTGCCTTTCAATACATTCATGTCAACACTTCCTGAAGTATGCACCACGATAGCATCTTTCAATTTTAATTGTTGGGCAACAGTGGCTATGGCATCATCTTTAACCGCAATGATATAGATGGCAGCAGTAGTATCTATTTTTTTTAAATCGTTAATAGAATGTGCCTTTAATTTTTTGGCTAAGCTATTCGCATTTTTAGTTGTACGGCTATACACCTGTGAAATGCGGTATCCCGAACGCAATAGACTTGCTCCTAACTGTGTAGCCAGATTGCCGGCACCAATAAGAACAATGGTAGGTTCTGTCATGTTAGTTGCTTGAACGTTTGTTTTTCTTAATGCGTTCCCAGATAGAAAGCAATGTTCCGATTGCCATTACGATACATCCTATCCAAAGGATATTGATGTAAGGGAAGATGATGGCTTGCATCACAATAAAATCTTTGATGTTCGATTTCTTTTCCTGCACAGAGATCTGAACCTTACCTGTTTCCGGGTTGATCTTCCAGAACATGAACTGTAATCCTAATTCATCCACTTTAGCTGCAACAGGCTGTACCGAATTGTTTTTGATCATATAAACCGGAGTGGCAGCATAGGTCTGACCTTTTACATCCAGAGCACGTAAATGTGCTTTCACGGCAATGTCTTCTTCGCTCAGTTGCATGTTTTCTTGATTCAAATTGGTAGAGAGTGAATCGAAGATGATGATGGCATTCGAAGAGAAAATAGTATCGCCTTGTTTGATGTCATAATTCTTAGCAGGAACATATTCATCAGCAGTAGCTTCTTTCTTTTCGTTGATCGTTTCCAGATCCACATACGTTACATAGGAGTATAGATCGAAGGTGGCATAATGACGGGTATCCGGCTCAGAGGAGTTGCCCATGCGCGGGTTCATCTGGATAAGTGGTGCTAAAGAAAATTCTTTTTGGAATTGACCTTGAGCATCTTTGGTGAAATAATCCACATCAAAATATACGTTGATGCCTTCCGATCTGCGACCAATGTACGTAGCATAGTAGTTACCCATTGGAAGTGTATCTCCTTGCGTAAGAACAATATTATCGTTGTTAGAAAAGTCTTCTCCTAAACTTTCTACACTTTTACCCGAAGTATTGTGTGAGATGGTTTCTTTTTTACCTGTAGAGATCAATACCCCCAGCATGATCAATCCAAATCCGATATGTGCTAAGGAAGCACCGGCTTTCCCCAGTTTACCATTCAATACACGGATGATATAATCGAAGTTGGCTACAGTAGCAAAAATGCTGGAGAACATCAGGATAGCATAATACCCTTTATTGAAGTTCAGCAGGTAAATGAATAAGCCTGTAAACACAAAAGAAACAACCAACGAAAGCAACATCTTTTTGATGAACTGCTTAGGATCGGTGTGTTTGTATTTAAAGAATTGTCCGACAGCAATAAGAAGGGTAACAATGAATGCAAATGGCAATTGCCAGTTGTTATAGAAAGTCACCACATCTTTTAATGGTGCTTTGTTCAGGTTGAATAATTTGTTCCATACCGGCATAGAGGTATAGAAAATGATCTGGAAAGAAGAAACCAATAATACAATGGCTCCAACAAACATCCAGAATTCACGGCTCCAGATACTTTCTTCTTCTTTTAATTTCGGGATCTTTCTCCAGTTGATGATCAACAATACCATTCCCATGGCAAAGAAGAACAACAAATATAAAAGTAGCTGACCGCTCATGCCCAGGTCGGTGAAAGCATGAACCGATGATTCACCTAATATTCCACTACGCGTTAAGAAGGTAGAGTAGAGGATCAAGATGAATGTAAGAATAGAAAGGAAGAAGGTGGTGAATAAGGATTGACCTTCGTTACGGTTGATGAGCATTAAATGCGCTGCACCCACCAAGGTTAACCATGGTACAAGAGAAGCATTCTCCACAGGATCCCATGCCCAGAAACCACCGAAGCTTAATGCTTCATACGCCCAGGCACCGCCCATCAAAATACCGATTCCTAACACTGCAACAGCAAAGAAGGTCCATGGTAAAGCCGGTTTTAACCATTCGTTGAATTGTTTTTTCCAGAGTCCGGCAATCGCATAAGCAAAAGGAACAACAGTAAGTGCAAAGCCAAGGAATAGCGTAGGAGGATGGATGGTCATCCAATAGTTTTGTAAGAGTGGGTTCAAACCACGACCATCTAATTTCTCCAGATAGTTTTCGCTTTTGAATAAAGGGATATTTGCAAAATCCGGATGCTCGCGCAATAGAACAGTAAATGGATTGCTACCGATGCGGTATTCAAAAATAAAGATCCCTAAAAGCATAGAAGCAAGGAATGCTTGTACTAAGGAAATAACGGTCATTACCGGTGCTTCAAAATTCTTAGCGCTGCGCTGCAGGATCAAACCGATCAATACATGCCAGAAGGTCCATAATAGGAAACTACCTTCTTGTCCTTCCCAGAAACAGGAAAGGATATAACGCATCGGCATTTCTTTGTTGCTGTGATGCCATACATATTCATACTCAAAATAATGATTCATGAGCATGAAGAACAAAGTGGCAACAATACCGAATACCGCTAAGCCATGTGCACGGAAAGAAATACGGGCAATACGTTTCCAGGAAGCAGCAGCGTCATTATCGCGGGATGCAAAAAAATAGGAGACACTGGCTAGTAATGCCAATACAAAAGAAAGAATAACGAAGATGTTTCCTAATTTGCCTATCCATAAATGTTCACCAACGTATTCCATATATATAGTTGTAAGATAATATTATTCTATTTGTAGTAATTACTCTAGTCTCATAAAGCTTTCTGTCTCTTCCCACTTTCTCGACTTCGCTCGAAATGACAGCGCACTGGTAATTTTAAATCTATTCCTTTTGTCTAAAATCTAATGTCTAACATCTAATTTGACGCTTGCGGCTTGCCATCATTGTATTTAGAAGGGCATTTCATTAAGATATCCGAAGCATGAAACTCTTCACCTTGCATTTTTCCGATCAACACGATCTGTTCGGAGCGTTCAAAATCCTGAGGCTTTGTTTTGTGCAATACTACTTTTTTCTCTAAACCTTTGTTATCGATCATGTAGAACATGAAGAGGTTCGCATCGGTTTGAGGATCGTAGCTTGTTTCTTTTTCTTTGTTCAATTTACCTACAATATGAAATTCGCTTTCCGGCTCTTTCATCGCTTCAGCAAAATCAGCATAGGTGCTTGTGTTGTTTAAGGTGGTAAGGATGGCGCCAATGGCCACTGCAATAATAATGATCAGAAGGATATGTATCTTTTTCATAAGGCGTTTACTCTTTGTTCTTTAATTCTTTTTCGATCTTCCCGATCTTTCTGTCGAGCATGATCAGGTACACCAGAATACCAACGAAGATGATCGCCAATACGCTCACCACCACATAGATCTTACCGGACTGGTACATGGAATCAGCCATTTCAATCTCACCGGCATCTTGTGCCCAGGAAGAAAGTCCCATTAAAAGAAAGGCAAATAGGAAAATATGTTTTAATTTATTCATTGAATAATGTTTTACGTTTTAATCGTTCAGTTCTTATTCTCAAGGTCATAACCCACACAGCGATCAGGATCCATCCTAATACAGCATGATAAAAAACAATACGCATGGTACTATCCAGGTCGTACTTATTAAAGCCCGGATTACCACCGTTGCCTGGATGAAGCGAGTCATTCAAGCGAGGCAATACCATAATGAAGACAATGTATAATACAAAAGCAAAGATGTTGTAAACAGCAGCAATGCGGGCGCGTTTTTGTTCTTCATCAATAGAACCTCTTAAAATGAAGTAGGCTAAATAGATGAGCATGGATACCGCCACCCCGTTTAGTTTTACATCGGCTACCCACCAGGCACCCCAGGTGTAGCGTGCCCACATCGATCCGGAGGTTAAACCTAAAACACCTAATAACATTCCTACATTGGCAGCCTGAGCAGCAACAATATCATTATCGAATTTAGAATTGCTTAAATATTTGATGCTATAAACAGCCGATACGCCTAAGATGGTCATCATGGAGAACCACATAGGAACGTGGAAATAGAGGTTACGGATGGTTTCGTGTAAGATAGCCTGAGCCGGCACCGGAAAAATAAAGCCGGAAATGATAGAATACAGTACTAAAACAGCTCCCAGAATTTTCCACCAATTTTGTTTCATCAAACTCAAATTTTATAATTATCCAATTGGCTTACAAGTGCAATTGGAACAAGGTTTTTAATCGCGCCAAAGGTAACGAAATAATAGATATGAAAGCGCTATAATAATTACATTAATAAACATCAAAACCATCAAATAGTTCAGGTCCCAATTTTCCAATCCATCAATAGCATTTTTCGATAATTTGATCAATACGATCAGTAATGGCATCAGGATCGGGAAACTAAGGATGGCCATGAGGGTGAAATTGTTGTTACTTTTAGATGCAATGGCGGAAACCATGGTCAGTAAAGAAGCAAATCCGAAGCTACCTAGAGTAAGTACGATCAAGAACAAAGGAATATCCTGGATCAGGCTGCCTACAAATAAGGAATACACCAATAAACACAATCCGGAAATGACCAATAAAAGAATAGAATTATAAATGATCTTGGAGATGATCACGGCTTGCGGACTGGCCAATGTGTACATATATAATAAGCGTCCGCGGGTTTCACCGATAAAACTTTTGGCTACTCCGTTGATAGAGGCAAACAGAAGGATGATCCAGAACAAAGCATTCCAGGTAGCAGGAACAATGATCTTTTTAAAGGAGAGGTAGCTGACAAAAACAGTGGAAACCACATATAATAAGATACCACCCAAGGCGTATTTGTTACGCAGCTCGAGTTTGAACTCTTTCAGGATCAGGTATTTTATCTGGTCGATCATTTATATTTCCACTATATCACCTTGTGCAGGAATTTGGATGTGACGATATCCTTCGTCAATCAGTTTTTCTTTAAAATTCAATTGGGTATCGTATTCACCATGTACCAAAAACATGTTCTTCACTTGTTTTTTATCCTGGCAGGAAAGGTATTGGATCATCTCTTTATAGTCGCCATGCGCACTATACGAATCGATGATCACTACATCGGCTTTTACCTCATGCATTTCACCAAAAACCTTGATGGTTTTTGCACCACTTCTGATCTTACCACCGATGGAATTCGGCTCGGCATAACCGACCATTAAGATAGTGTTTTTTTGATTGCTTATATTGTTGGCTACGTGGTGTTTAACTCGTCCAGCTTCAACCATTCCTGAAGCTGAAATAATGATGCAAGGCTCGGGTAATTCGTTCAACATTTTAGAGTCTTTTGCATCCTGAATATAGATCAGATTTCCGAAGCCGAAAGGGTTCGGATCTTTCTTCATATAGGCCAGAATATCTTCGTTAAAACATTCCGGATGTGCACGCATAATATTGGTCGCATTGATCGAAAGTGGACTGTCGACATATACATTGATATGAGGCAACATTTTTTTATGTTCCATTTTATCCAATGCAAAAACGATCTCCTGCGTACGTCCCAAGCTGAAAGCAGGGATGATCAATTTTCCTTTTTTTACTACACAAGTATTGTACACTACTTCGAACAATTGCTGTTCGCTCATGTCGTTATCGGTATGCAGTCGATCACCATACGTGGATTCACAAATGATGGTCTCCG
This sequence comes from Bacteroidia bacterium, assembly GCA_016786925.1. Lineage (GTDB taxonomy): Bacteria > Bacteroidota > Bacteroidia > 2-12-FULL-35-15 > 2-12-FULL-35-15 > 2-12-FULL-35-15. Next base: position 61,683 of record JAEUTU010000020.1, on the reverse strand, counting down.
CTTGCGGGAAAGGCTGTGGATCCTTGAGGATAGAGCCATCGTAACGACCAATATCGCCTGTAAAGCATAAGGTTCTTTTTTGTCCGTTCTCGGTATATTGAATGTTCACCGCAGCCGAACCCAGAATATGTCCGGAATCCGTAAAACGTACCGAAAAACCTTCAAATACAGGATAGTCGGTTTCATAGGGAACACTCACAAAAAGGGGCAGACATTTTTCAACGTCTTTAATATTATAGATCGGTTTAAGTGGTTCTTCACCACGTTTCATTCTACGTTTATTAATGAATTTGACATCATTTTCCTGAATGTGCGCACTGTCCGAAAGCATGATCCGGCATAGGTCGGCAGTAGCAGTGGTACAAATGATCTGTCCGCGAAAACCTTGTTTTACCAGGTTGGGAATATTTCCCGAATGATCGATATGTGCGTGAGAAAGAATTAGATAATCGATGGAGGCGGGGTCAAATCCAAAATGACGGTTAAGTCCTTCTGTTTCTGAGCCTTTTCCTTGAAAAAAGCCACAGTCGAGCAATACTTTTTTTCCTTCAATGGTCGTCAACAAATGTTTGCTGCCTGTAACAGTGCGTGCTGCACCTAAAAATTGGATCTGCATAAATGAGTTTTAAACGCGACAAAGATACTATAAAACTTGGTATGGGAATTTCACAAATAATCCTAAAAAATGGAGGGCTTTATGGAAAATAAAAATTTTGGCATCTATCAATAAAATCAATAAATTTGTGTGTTTTGGGTATAGCTTCTAAAATAGTGTTTTGTGGCACAAGAACTTATGCTCATTTATATCATTTTATTATTAAAGATCTTACTTCTTCCCCGGAAGAAAAATTATATATGAAAAAGCATTTTCGCTTTATTTTTTTATGGATGCTTCTCTTGAGTTTAAATGCAGGTGAAGTATTCGCACAAAACTCATTCGCTTCGGAAGAAGAGCTGAAGACACAAGCAGCCAAGTTGTTTGATGAAGATCAGTTTGAAGAAGCCTATCCTTTATATTCTCAGTTGGTGAGTTTATATCAAAAAGATGTGAACTACAATTTCCGTTTGGGAGTGTGTATGCTTTACGCCAGTGATGATAAAGAAAAACCTATTGCCTTTTTAGAATTTGCAGCCAAAAGTCCGGAAGCAGAGAAAGAGGTCCAATTTTATTTAGCCCGTGCTTACCATTTGAATTACCGTTTTGATGATGCTATCAAAAAATACAATGAGTACAAGAAAGTAGCATCGGCTGCTAAAGCAGAGAAGCTGATGGTGGATCGTCAGATAGAGATGTGTAAGAATGGTAAGAAGTTGTTACGCAACATTACCGACTTAGTGGTGATCGACAAAAAAGAAATGAGTCGCCAGGAGTTTTATCGCTCCTATGATATCTCTGATATAGGAGGGAAGTTGCTGGTAAAACCTGATGAGCCTGCTTTTAAAACATCAGTAGATAAGAAAAAGAAAGAAAACTCAGTTATTTACCTCGCTACAAACAATAATCAGGTATTCTTCTCCAGTTATGGAGATAATACAGAAAGAGGAAAAGATATTTTCGTGATCCGTAAATTGCCGAACGGAGAGTGGAGCTTACCTCAAACATTAGGATATCCTGTCAATACCGAATACGATGAAGATTACCCTTTCTTGCATCCCAATGGAAAAGTATTGTATTTCTGTTCCAAAGGACATAGCTCCATGGGAGGTTATGATATTTTCAAAACAACCTTGAATGAGGAAACCAATACCTGGAACAAGCCGGTGAACATGGATTTTCCGATCAATACCCCTGATGATGATATTTTGTATGTAACCAATGAAGATGAGAAAGAAGCCTTCTTTTCATCTGCCCGTAACAGTGTTACCGGTAAAACTGCGGTGTTTCATATCAATGTAGAACGTAAGCCAATTGATGTAGCGATCATCAAAGGAGCGATGGTGGCTAATAGAGATGGGCAGGCATTGGATGCACGTATTACCGTAAAAGATCTGGGGGATAATTCCATTCTTGGAATTTACAATGCAAAAGAGAACGGTGGTTATTTGATCAATTTGCCGAATGGTGGTAAGTTCTTATTTACCGTAGAGACCAGTGGCTTCGCTACTCAGTCGGATGTGGTGGTACTTCCAACACAATATGAATTCAAACCCTTAAAGCAGGAGATCAGCTATGAGTTAGGAACGGATAAATTGATCATCAAGAATTTGTTTGATGAGCCGGTGGACGATGCCAATTACTTAGCGGTGATCAAAGTGTTGAAAGAGAAATCGAAGATGGAGGTGAGTACAGCTCAGGAAATTGCGGATGCTAAAACTGCTGCTGCTAATGCCAATAATAATCAGAACAACGAAACGGCCAATGCGAATACGCAGGAAGAAACAGCTGCTAATAACAAAACACAACCAACTAACCTGTCGAATGAGGAGATCGTGAAGATCGCCTATAACGATGCGAAGGATGTAGAAACAGAAGCCAAAGAATTTAAAGAACAAGCCGATATTGCTTTTAGTATTGCCAACCAAAAGAATGAGATCGCACAGAATAAGTTGAAAGAAGCGGATCAGTTGAAGTCCGATGCCAACATGATGACCGACAATGCTAAGAAGCAAGCAACGATGGAAGAGGCGAATGCTGCTTACCGTGATGCAGAAGAGTTGAATCAGGAAACAGTGGCTGCATTCAATTTGGCAAAACGTTTAGATCAAACGGCTGCTGCAAAACAAAAAGAAGCAGATCTATCATTAGAATATGCGAAGAATATTGAAACGGCTGTTAAATCGAAAAATGCAAGCGATGCTTTAGCTAAGTTGGAAGAGCAGCAAAAACAATTGGATGCATTGAATGCAGAAAATACGGCTAGTGGAAACATAGTGAACAGTATCAAGCTGGATGCAGAGAACAAAAAGAAAGAGCTGGATAAAGCTACTCAGGAGTTGAGTGATATCAAACAGGAGATCGCAGATAATGAAACCTTGATCTCCAATACACAAGCTGACATTGCGAAGACGAAGAATGAACAGATCAAAGCCGATCTTCAAAATCAGATCGAAGGATTGAAGGCGGATAATGAAATGAGTAAGAAGGATATTGTGGTGGCAGAGGAGAAGGTGAATAAACTTCAAAAAGAATACAATGGTATCTTGAATGAGGTAGCGATGGTGAGCAACGTAGTAAACCAATCAAAAACGACTACCAGCGAATCGGCAGCAGCTACTGTAGCTTCTATTGATAAGAATAAGTTAGAACAACAGGTAAACACCATTAAGAGTAATCCTTCTGTTTCGAATGAAGTGGCTGTAAATAATAAGACAACGACCAGCAATGAAAATACGAATGAAGTAGCAGCGAACAACAAAACATCGGAAGGGAATGCCAATACAAACGCTGTAACGAATAATAATGCGACAGAGAATACGAATGCCAATACTTCAGAAGTAGCAGCTAATAATACTAATACCAATGAAAGTAATAGTGAAACACCTGCGGTAGAAAAAGTGGATCTGGCTGCTAAATACAATGAGGAACTTCAAACTGCAGAATCAATTTCCAACCCGGTAGAGCGTGAGAATAAAAAAGCTACGCTTTACAATGAGTGGGTAGCAGACATGAACAAGGAGATCGCTGCTTTGAAACAGGAGCAAAAAACGACCAGCGACAAAGAGAAGAAAAAAGAGATCAGTGCAAGTATAGCTTCTTTGGAAAAAGAAGTGAAAGCAAAACAGCAAACTGCGAAAGAGACTTTAGCTACTGCTAAAAAGTTGGAGAAGGAGCAGGGAGCAGTTGTAGCTAACAATAACACTACAAACGAAACAAATACGAACAATACCACAGAGACAAACAGTGGAAATGAGAATACTGCATCTACAACAGAAAACACAACTGCGGCAACCAATAAATCCAATCAGGATTATGCACAGGAATTGTTTGCAGCACAAAATATCAGCAATGAAGCCGACAGAGAAAAAGCAAAAGCAGATGTGTTGAACAATTGGGTAGCAAGCATCAATTCGGATATTGATAAAAAGAAAACGGATATGAAGGCTAGCTCCGATCCAGAGATGAAAGCCCTGTTGGCTCAAAAAGTGATCGATCTGCAAAAGCAGCGTGATGAAAAACAGACACAAGCGAACGAAAGTCTGGCTCGTGTAGAAGCATTAAACGGAAATGCGGTTGCTGCTAATAATACCTCCGCAGGTAATAATACAGCAACAGAAAATGCTGCGACTAACACTCAGAATGAAGCTGTAACGAATGCGAATAAAACGGCTAACGAAACCGCAAGCAATAATGAAGTGGCTGCGAATACAAATGCAACAGAGAATAATAATAACAAAACGGTAAATAATACAACTGCAACAGAAACAAACAATGCTGCTAACACAAATACCGAATCAAATAATCAAGTCGTATCCAATACCAACAATGCAAGCAATACTAATAATACTACATCCAATAATGAGGTAGCTGCTAATGCCAACAATACGAATAATGCTACCAATGCTAATACACAAGAAAATAATACTGCAGTTGTAGCCAATAACAATACAAATACGACCAACAATACCGCTACTAATAATCAGACAGGGAATACTAACAATGAAACAGCTGTAGGCAATCAGAATACAAATAGCAACACTACAAATGAAGTCGCTGCTAATAAAACAGTAGACAATTCCACTCAAAATACAGAAGGTGGAAATGAAGAGGACCCGGTTGTAAGCAATACAGCAAACACTAGTAAACAGTTCAGTTTTTCAAATCCTGCCTCTGCCGAGCAATCTGCAAAAGCAGCAACGATCAATACCCAAGCCGACTTGTTAGTTGATCAGGCCAATGAGTTAAAGCAACAAGCCAATGCATCAACAGATCCTGCTGTAAGAACAGAGTTGTTTGAAAAAGCAAATGAAATGGAACAGCAGGCACGCGAAAAGAGAATGCAGGCTGTTATTATTACGGCATCGGCAAATAAATCAGAATTTGAGACTAACAAAGGTAATTTGGAACAACTGTCCAAATTATCGGCACAAAAGAATGGCGATGATCTGTTAATGGCTGATATGTTAAAAGATGAAGCCATTGTTTATTACAATAAAGCTCAGTTAAATAGAGAAGAGGCAGCAGCAGCTCCGCAATATTATGCTAAAGAAACCTTAAGTGAAGAAGCCTACAGAAATGAAATGATGGCCTTGGATAAGCAAAAGAAAGCTACCGAAATCTACATGAAGTATAATCCACAATATGTGGCTACTACGAATGCAGCAACAAGTACATCTAATTCAGAACTTGCTTCCAATACACAAGGTAATAAATGGGTGACGGGCAACAATAATACTCAGCAAAACAACGAAACGGCTGCTACAGCCAATAATGGAAATAATAACAAGCAGGTAACATCAAATACAACAGAAAATACAAATACTGCTGTTGAGAACAATAACGCTGCTGCAAGCAATACCACGCAAAATAATGAGGTAGCAAACAACACTTCTGCTGCTCAAACAAATAATGCAGCAACAACTAACACAAGCAATGATCAAGCGGTGAATAATAACAATACTGCTAATAATACAGTTGCCAATCAAAATACGACAAACAATACGACTGAGAACAATGCAGTTGTAACAAACAATGAAACGAATGCAACGGCTGCTGTGAATAATACTGCGTCCAACACTTCAGTTCAATTAAGTCCGGAAGAGAAATTCGAACGTACTTCAGTTCCTGTTTACAATGCAAGCAAACCAATTCCAGTAAATGAAAAATTACCGGAAGGATTGATCTTTAAAGTTCAGATAGGAGCGTTCCGCAATCCGATCCCACAGGACCTATTCAAGGGTATGACACCGATCACGGGTGAAACAACACCGACAGGTTTAACACGTTACACCGCAGGTCTATTCAAAAAATTTAGTACGGCTGATAAAGTAAAACAGGAGATCAGAGATCTTGGTTACAGAGATGCATTCGTAGTGGCGTTCTATAATGGAAAACGGATCTCTATGTCGGAAGCATTGGCTATGACAGGAGAACCGATGCCGGTAGCATCCAATAATACTTCTACACAAACAAATGCAGCTAACAATACGCAAACGGCTGATCAAAATACTGCTGCTACAACAAACAATGTTACTGCTAATCAAAATAATGCAACAAGTCAAAATCAACAGACAGTTGCTTCGGAGAGTGTAACAACTGTTACCGGTTTATTCTATACCGTACAAGTAGGTGTATTCTCACAGCCGGTAAGTGCCAATAAATTGAACATTCAACCATTATACACGGAGCGTGCTCCAAATGGAAATATCCGTTACAATACGGGAGTTTATAATAATATCGCAAGAGCATCTGAAGCTAAAAACATTGTGATAGGAGCGGGTATTAAAGATGCATTTGTTACTGCTTATGTAGATGGTAAACGTATCTCATTGACCGAAGCACAAGCCTTGGTTGCTGCTCAAGGGAATGCGGTATTCTCCACTGCACCAAACATGAATCAATTGCCTGTTGTTGGACAAGTATCTGCAAGTCAGCCAACACCAAGAGCTACTCAACCGGCTCCGGTAAATAACAGCCCTGCTGTGAATACTCCTACAAATGAAACACCTGTAAATACAACGCCAACTCCGACTAATACACCAACTACAACAACCACAACGGCTACTACCCCAAGTGTTGCTAACACAACATCAAACAATAATGGAATTGCGGTAAGTGGCGAAACCATTCAGCCATTGGATGAGAATAAATTGCCTCCATCTGTTCAGGATGAAAAAGGAGTGATCTTTAAAGTACAGATCGGTGCTTTCAATGAAGATGTTCCTTTATCCATTGCCAATAAGTTTTTGCGCATTGCTAAAATGGGTGTAAAGAATTATGAAGATGAACAAGGTCGCACTGTTTATACTGTTGGTGTGTATGCCAACTATGAGGATGCAGCAAAAGCAAAAGCATTGGTAGTTGAACAAGGAATTACCGATGCATTTATCATTGCATTCAGTGATGGTAAAAAGATCAGTATTGATGAAGCAAAGCAATTATTGAATAAATAAAATGAGAAATTTCGATAAGAAAGAACACGAATTGGATACCGACTCGGATGTATTGTTAGCACCCGAGGAAGTTGAAGTGGCCGATAAACAGATCATTTTATACAACGATGATTTTAATACGTTTGATTTTGTGATCGAGTCGCTGATCAAAGTGTGCAAACACGATACCATTCAAGCCGAACAATGTACCTATCTGGTTCATTACAAAGGCAAATGTTCGGTAAAACGTGGTTCATACGAAGCATTGGAACCTATGTGTACCGCTTTATTGGAAAGAGGATTAACAGCTGAAATAGAATAATATGTCGGGCAATACCTTCGGTAAAATATTTACACTCACCAGTTTTGGTGAATCGCATGGCGAAGCCATTGGCGGAATCATCGATGGTTGTCCGGCCGGAGTAAAGATCGACCTTGATTATATTCAATCGGAACTGGACCGCAGAAAACCGGGTCAGTCAGCTATTGTTACACAGCGTAAGGAAGATGATAAAGTAGAATTTCTGTCCGGTATCTTCAATGGCATAAGCTTGGGAACGCCCATCGGTTTTATGATCAAAAATACCAATCAGCGTTCAAAGGATTATGATCATAATGTGGAGGCGTATCGTCCATCGCATGCCGATTATACCTATGCTGCAAAATATGGTATGCGTGATCATCGTGGAGGCGGACGTTCATCGGCACGTGAAACTGCTGCGCGTGTGGTGGCAGGAGCAATTGCTAAATTGATCTTAAAAGAAAAGGGGATCAGTATTCATGCTTATACTTCACAAGTTGGAGAAATAAAACTTTTAAAAAGCTACAAAGATCTTGATCTGACCAAAATAGAATCCAATATGGTCCGTTGTCCGGATGCATTGATCGCAGAAACCATGATCCAAAAGATCGAGCAGGTGCGTAAAGCCGGTGATACGATCGGAGGAGTGATCGCTTGTGTGATCAATGGTGTTCCTGCCGGAATAGGTGAACCTGTGTTTGATAAATTACATGCCGACCTAGGGAAGGCCATGCTAAGTATTAATGCCGTGAAAGGTTTTGAATACGGAAGTGGATTTGAAGGCACAAAAATGCTGGGCTCACAACACAATGATGCCTTTTATTTTGATGAGCAGATAAAAACAAGCAGTAACCGTTCAGGAGGAATTCAGGGCGGCATTAGTAATGGTGAAGATATCTACTTCAATGTGGCATTTAAACCGGTTGCTACCATCATGCAGGAGCAATCTACCGTTGATGCTCAGGGAAATGAAGGAACCATACATGGAAAAGGAAGGCATGATCCTTGCGTATTGCCACGCGCTGTTCCAATTGTGGAAGCCATGGCAGCCATGGTGATCGTTGATCACTTATTCAGAAGTAAAAACAACAAAATGTAATAATTATATCGCTTAAATTTAAATCATGGAAACACTAAAAAAGAAAAAAAGTCTTTTAAGAAGAATTTTAAAATGGACAGGGATCACGTTCCTGGTGCTGATCATTTTTATCATCGCTGCACCGTTTTTGTTTAAGAAACAGATCGTACAGTTTGTAAAAGATACGGCTAATGAGCAGTTGAATGCCAAAGTAAATTTCGGAGAATTTGATCTTACCTTGATCAGTTCCTTCCCTGATTTCACCTTCACGATCGACAGTGTAAGTGTGGCGAATATCGGAGAGTTTGAAGGCGACACATTATTGTATGCGAAGAACCTGACCTTGGGATTAAACCTGATGAGTGTGATCAAAGGGGATGAATATAAGATCAATACGATCTCTATCGATCAGCCACGCATCCATGCTTTGGTATTAAAAGATGGAAAAGCGAACTGGGATATTGCGAAACCAAGTACAGATACCACTGCAACAGAAGATACAACTGCTGCTGCTCCTTTTAAAATGACCTTAAAGAAATTGGAGATCAAAAATGCATACATCATGTATGATGATGCACAAGCGGATATGAGTGCGGAGTTGTATAACATGAACTTTGATCTGAGCGGTGATTTTACAGCAGATAACTTCTTATTACAAACATTGACAGAGATCGAACGCTTGTCGGTTACCTCAGCGGGTGTGGCTTACTTTAATAAAGTAAAAACTCGTATCAAGGTAGATATGGATGCAGATATGCCGAATATGAAGTTTGTATTCAAAGAAAATGAATTTGCTTTCAATGAATTGAGTTTAGGATTGGATGGTTTTGTGGCTTTGCCTAAAGATGATATCGATATGGATGTGAAATTCAAAGCGAACCAGACAGAATTTAAAAACATCCTTTCTTTAGTACCGGGTGTTTATACAGCCGACTTTAAAGATGTGAAGACGTCAGGTCAATTGGCTTTAGATGGTTTTGCAAAAGGGATCTACAATGAAACAAAAATGCCGGCATTCGGTGTGAAGTTGTTGATCAAAGATGCGAAGTTCCAATATCCATCTTTACCAAAATCAGCTACCAATATTCAAGTTGACTTGTTAGTGGATAACAAAACCGGAGATCTGGATGCTACCGTTGTTGATCTGAATAAGTTTCATGTTGAATTAGGAGGAAATCCTGTGGATGCAACCATGCATTTAACAACACCGATCTCGGACGCTAACATCAATGCCGCTGTATTGGCAAAGATCAATTTGGCAAGCATGAAGGATGTGGTGCCATTGGAAAAAGGAGACGACTTGAATGGTATGATCGCAGCGGATGTAAAAATGAAAGGAAGAATGAGTGCGATCGAACAGGAAAAATATGAAGAGTTTCATGCAGAAGGTTCATTGACCGTTACCGGCATGAATTACAAAACAGCTAGCTTGAACTATCCAACACAGATCAATAAGTTGACATTATTGTTCAATCCGAAGACCGTTGATCTTTCTGAATTTGATGCGAAAGTAGGCAAGAGCGATATTCAAATGCAAGGAAAGATCGAGAACTTCCTGCAATACGCGTTACAGGATTCATTGTTAAAAGGTGCGTTTAGCTTTAAGTCGAACTTCCTTGATCTGAATGAATTAATGAGCAGCAGCGATACCACAGCTCCGGCTGCAGCAGCACCTGTTGATACAGCAGCGATGACCGTAGCAGAAGTGCCATCTAATTTAGATGTAGCGTTGAATGCAACGATCGGAAAAATGTTGTATGATAACATGACCATTACGAATGTAAGTGGTGGAGTGGCGATCAAAGACAGCAAAATGAGTCTGGATAAATTGAAATTGACAATTGATGAATTAGAAGGATCAATGGTATTGAATGGTGTTTATAACACACAGAATATCAAAAAACCTGCAGTAGATTTTGATGTGGACATAGCGAATTTTGATATTCCGAAGACCTTTAAAATGTTCAACTCTGTTCAGAAGTTAGCTCCAATTGCACAGTATGCAAAAGGTAAATTCTCTACCGATTTGAAGTTTACTACTTTATTGGATGAGACGATGAGTCCGGTGATGAACTCCTTAACAGGAGGTGGTAACTTAAAAACAAAGAATGCGGTGATCGAAGGATTTGAGCCGATCAATAAATTGGCAGATGCTTTGAATCAGCCGAAATACAAAAAAATGACCTTTGAGAATGTAGATGCTACTTACGAGTTCAAAGATGGAAGAGTTTATGTAAAAGAAATGCCGATCAAATCGGGTAACATTACCGGAAAAGTAAAAGGATCCACAGGATTTGATCAAACGATCGATTATACCTGGGCATTGGAAATTCCAAGAGCTGAATTTGGTTCACAAGCCAATGCTGCTGCCGGTAGTTTATTATCTCAGTTGAACCAGCAAGCCGGAACCAATATCAAAATGAGTGATAAAGTGAAGATCAAAGCGATCTTTGGTGGAACAGTAACAAAGCCAACATTAAAGACCGATCTGTTCAATACCGATCAAACACCTAAAGAGCAAGTACAGAACTTAGTGAACCAAGGTGTGGACATGGCTAAAGAAAAAGCACGTGAAGAAGCAGAAAAATTAATGAAGGATGCACAAGCAGAAGCGGATAAGATCAAAGCAGAAGCAAAAGCATTGGCTGATAAAACCAAAGCAGAAGGATATGATGCAATTGATAAAAATATAGAAAGCATCAAGAATCCGATCCAAAAAGCAGCAGCCAAAGCGGCAGCACCTACCGCTAAGAAAGAAGTAGATAAGCAAGCACAAAAGATCCTGGATGAAGCCAATAAAAAGGCCGATCAGGTATTAGTAAATGCAAAGGCTGAAGCTGATAAAAAACTGCAATAGTTTCTTGAAAAATAATTCCATAAAATATCCCGCAAGTCGCGGGATGTTTTATTTTTGTAGAGTACATGAACATTTTTAATAAAACAGCACTTATTTTCATTTTCCTATGCTTAGGAAAAATGAATTCCTTTGCTCAGATCACCTATCAGGATCTGTATAAAAGTGCGTTATTGAATGAGAGTGTGGGCGATTATAAATTGGCACTGCAAGATATTGACAATGCATTAAATCTGAATCCGCAATACGACAGTGCATTGTTCTTACAGGCTACTATTTATGTAAAACAGGGAGAATTCAAGCTGGCCATCAAACTATTCGATAAGGTTTTAAAACTGAACAAAGACTATCAGGAAGTGTATTATTACCGTGGTGTAGCAAAAGCACAAACCGAGCAATACATTGATGCTGTCAAAGATCTGAATAAAGCGATCGCGCATGATCCTCAATTTTTAAAAGCCTATTACAACCGAGCCCTTGCAAAAGGTCGCTTGGATGATTTTAAAGGCGCAGTGGAAGATCTGAATAAAGTGATCGAACTCGATGCCAATTATATCAATGCTTATTACAGTCGTGCTTTCTGGAACGACATGGCAGGAAATTACGATCAGGCGATCGCTGATTATAAGAAAGTGATCGAACTTGATGCATCCTATAAAGAAGCATACATTGGAATGGCAACTGCCATGTATCAACATGGAGATAAAAAAGGAGCTTGTGAAACATTGAGCATTGTAGTAGAAAAAGGAAGTGTGATGGCAGAAGAGATCAAAAATAGAATATGCGAATGATGAGCAATTTCAAAAAATACATGCTTTTGTTGGCTTTGCTCAGCTCTTCATTTGCTGTCGCGCAGATCAATTATACTGTGGAAGAAACCGATGCCGGTTGTAATGGTTCTTCATTAGGAAAGGTCATTGTTACTGTAAGTCAAACAAATCCGCCATACACGTATTCCTGGAGTAATGGTGAAACAAGTAATGTGGCCGAAGACCTGGCTGTTGGAACATACACACTCACCATAACAGACGATACAGGAACCGATACAACGCTTAGTTTTAGTATTACCGAAGTGGAATGTGAAATGCTTCCGGATATTGCTTTTACACCTAATGGTGATGGATACAATGATACATGGCACATTCAAAATGCACAATATTTCGACAATGCTCTGGTGCAGGTATTCGACCGCTTGGGCGCATTGGTGTTTGAGTCGGATGGACTTTATAAAGCATGGGATGGAAAGAATAAATTAGGTATTCCTGTTCCTGATTCATCCTATTATTATTTGGTTTACAAGAAAAAGGACGAAAAGTCGAATATTAAAAAAGGAACGGTTTCTATTTTACGATAATTGAAAAAGCTATTCTTCATATTATTTCTTTTGAGTGCTGCAGCAGTAAATGCACAGCAATCGGTTTCTTATTCCCAATTTGTGCTGAATGACTATGGCTTGAACCCTGCAGTAGCAGGGAGCGGCAAAGGTTGGATGTTCATGGTAGGAAGAAGAACACAATGGAGAGGATTTTCCGATGCTCCGGAATCGACCTTTGCAACGGTCTCTAAAGATTTTGGGAAAAAGGGTTACAGACGTTATTGGCATGGAGTAGGTGCTTCGGTGGAGCAAGATAAGTTTGGGATCTACTCCAGCAAATCGGCTTATGCTTCGTATGCGGTGCATCTTAAATTATCGGCTAAATTGTACATGAGTTTTGGTTTGGCTGCAGGAGTTAAAAATGTAGCGATCACCAATTCTGTATTTGATGCGAATGATCCTATTTTAAATAATCGTAATCCAAGTGTAGTGATACCTGATATTATTCCCGGAGTGTATCTGTATTCCAAAAAAGTATTTGCCGGTGTTGCTGTCCGTAATCTATATAAAAATACACTTGCTATGGGTGGGCGACAAATAGGAAGTGGGAGCAGGATTATTCCAACGGCTTATGTAACACTTGGTAAAAAGATCGTTTCACCGGGTTATGATTTTATCATTGTGCCTGCTGTTCATTTACAATCCAACTTCTCTTCTTTACCTGTAACACATTTGAATTGTATGGTCTATTATCGCAAGCGTATCGGATTGGGTGTGACCTACAAAGTACACGATGCTGTGTCGGCCATGTTGCAGGTGAGAGTGTTTAAAAATGTAGTCGTAGGATTTGCCTATGATTATACCGTTTCTAAATTCAGAAATGCGAATGCGAACTCTACAGAGATCATGTTTGGCTTTTCTCCGGTAATGAGTTCCGAAAATTATGATCGCCCTGCCGGAGCAGCAGATTGTCCGAAATTTGAACTCTGATTTTATTATTTTTGTCGCGTGAAAGAATTCCTTAAAAAAGTTTGGCGTATTACCTGGAAAGCTGCGATGTGGTTTTTCATCATCAGCATCGTTTCTACCATCTTATTCCGTTGGATACCCATTCCGGTCACTCCTTTGATGTTGATCCGCTGTGTGGAGCAAAAAATGGATGGTAAAGAGATGAAATTAAAAAAAGATTGGGTGTCCGCTGAAGAGATCGCGCCTAGTTTGCAATTGGCTGTTGTTTGTTCCGAAGATCAAAACTTTATCAAGCACAATGGATTTGATTTTGAAGCTATCGACAAAGCCTTGGAATATAATGAAACACATAAAAAGAAAAGAGGAGCCAGTACTATTTCCCAACAGACCGCCAAGAATGTATTCTTGTGGCCGGGGCGAAGTTGGATCCGTAAAGGCTTTGAAGTTTATTTTACTTTCTTGATCGAATTGTTCTGGAGCAAGGAACGCATCATGGAAGTGTATCTGAATGTGATCGAGATGGGAGATGGGGTGTATGGTGCACAAGCAGCAGCCAAACAATTCTTTAAAAAAGATGCCAGGAGTTTAAGTAAAAGTGAATCAGCAACCATCGCAGCTGTGCTTCCGAATCCACGAAAGTTTAACGCTGGTAAACCGAGTGGATATATTCTAAAGCGTCAGAGTTGGATCATGCATCAAATGGCATTGTGGGGTGGAGTATTGAAATACGATGCTCCTGAAGAGAAAGAAGAAAAGCCCGTTAAAAAGAAAAAGAAGAAAAATTCTTAGTATAAGATCCTGCATTTCGGCAGAAGGATCTTTAGAATAGCGATGTCAAATTCTTTCAGAAAATTACCACGCACATCCAATACTTCCAAATTGGTCAGCATACAAATAGAGTCGTGCAATGCGTAGATCTTATTGCTTTTGATGGATAAGTATTTCAAATTCTTTAGCTTGTAAACACTTCTGGGCAGCTCTATCAAATTATTATTATCCAATATCAATGTTTCCAATGTGCTTATTTTCCCGATCTCCTGTGGTACTTTATTCAATTTGCACATGGCCAATGTTAAGCTTTTTAACTTTTTAAATTCAGAGAATGATGCAGGTAATGTATCTAGTCGGGTGTTGAATACCAATATTTCAGACAGACTTTTCATGTATCCAATGGAATTCGGGAAGTAAAATGTATCGGCTGTATTGTTTTGCATCTCAAATACTTTCAAGCGTGCTAAATAGCCAAATTCAAAAGGCAATGAATCGAGTTTGGTGCTTTGTAATTTGATCTCTGTTAATCCTTCCCAATTGCTGATGCCTTTTGGTAAAGTAGTTATATCGTTACCGATGCAGGCAAAATAGACAATGTTGGGTAATTGTGTGATCTCGGCAGGCAGTTGTGTGATACCGTTAGAAGTCATTTGCAGAGCCTGTACTTCGATGAGCTTTGGGATCTTTGGTTGTAATTTCGGATCAATGGGCTGGTATTCCAGCTTCAGTTTATAAACAACCTTGGGATCTTTTAATGCTTCCTTTAAATTGGTGTACACATCACCCGGTGGTGCGTACTTATCAAATGGATCGCGCTCTTCCTGTGCGAAAGCGCTAATGGTGCTACTGAAGAATAAAAGGAAGAAGAAACGTTTGATCATTTAATTATTCCATCATTAATTTAACAAAGCTTGTTGAGTTGCCAATGCGAACACTTACAACATACATGCCTGAAGCTAAATTTAATTGATTTTTATGAATAATAAAAGTCTGGTTTCCTTTTGCCTGATTTTCCTGTGAAATCAATCTGATTTCTTTGCCCAATGCATCCATCAAACGGATATCGACAGCTTCACCATTTGGATTGGAATACTGAAGTGTTGCACTCTCTGAAGCCGGATTTGGATACAAGAGAATGTTCAAACTTTCATTGATCTCAGCAACAGAAGTAGGTGTTAATACCAATTGACCATCCGAACTACTGATCGAAGAAAGAATGCCCGCACCATTCTCCGAACGCACATTTATATAATACAACTGATTGCTGCTTAAGCTCAATCCGTTTTGTGTAATGCTCGTATTCAAATTGTTATTGGTCCAGTTCAGCACATCGGTTGCACCGGCTGTTGTTCCTATGCTGTACCAATATTTTACGACATTAGAATTCGTATCCACACAAACACTCCAGTTTCCCGAAAGGGAGGTCAATGAATAACTGGTATCAATATCGGCACTTGATCCATCCACAACCAATGGAGTAGAAGGAGCCGTCCAGTCGATGTTCACATCCTTAGAAGCAATGCTCGATAAATTGCCTGCTGCATCTTTGGTAATAGATTTTACGCGACAAGACGCTTGTGCCGGACTCGCATTCTCATGACGCACATCGTTAGTTGCGGCAGTACCTACTGTTACTGTAACGCTGGCAGCGCGTGAGCGATATACTTTCAGATCGTTGATCATATTATCACAATCTCCACTTCGGAAAGAGATCGCATTACCGTTAGCAAGTGGAGTAGGATCGGTCCATGAACCAATGAACACATTGTTTTGATACACATCCATCTTACCACTGATACGGTCGTATAGAACTTTGTAATCGTACCATTGATTCGGAACGATGGTCATAGGAACAGAGTTCATTAAGGTGAAGGTATTATTCGTTACTTCATAAAATTCACATGCACTTTGATCTACTCTGAACCAAACAAAATAGGAATTACCTCTGTTGGTTTGTGTGGCATTGTCACAGAAAAAATGAAGACCCGCTCTTCTGTTGGTACCTGTTCCATCGATCTTTCCTTGCCAGTTGTACAAATAGCGGTTAGATAAATTTTGTGTCAGTGGTGCCCAAATGTTAGTATTGGTATTCGTTTGATCGCTTTGTTTTAAGTAACCCGAGCTAATACTCCACACACCTGTTTGCTGAGTCCAATCGGGATGAATAGCTGCATCAAAATTATCGCTGAAGAATCCGCGGGTATTGTTGGCTCTCCATTCGGTACCATCATAATCCAAGACCTGATAAAAACTTTTCTCAATGCCTGTTCCGCCCGAGTTATCGGTATCGGTAAAAGTAGCTGTGAAGTTGGTTGTTTGCCAAGTAGATGGAGTAGCTACCAAGGTTGTTGGAGCTGTATTATCGATGGTGCAATTCCAGATCGCTTGCCAGCCGGAAGATACTGTAGCATTATCCGATTTAAAGCGAATGGTCATGCTTCCTCCTGTAGAACTTACCGTTCCCGGGGAATTAGTTCCATGATAAAAACCGATCAAGGGGGCAGCGGTTGAATTGCCATTATAGATCCAAAGGGTATCATAATTCAACTCAGTGTTGAAGGATGAGAAATTAAGTGTGACACTGTTCGCATTGGCAGGAGCAATGGTAAAGGTGTAATTCTCACTATCATAGTAATTGCGATTAGGCCCACCCATATCGTAAATGGTATCGGTACAAGGAACAACTGCACAGTCGGTAAACTTTTCAGCGATCAGGTTCCACATATCATTGTAACCATCATCGTTTCCTAATGCCCAGATCCCAATTCCTCCGATGCCTCTTTGATTCACCATGTCAAAACGTTTGCCCATGGAATACACATCATCGATAAAACATTGCCATGGTGTTCCTGTGCGGGTAGATGGAAACCAGGCAGAGAAACTGTTTTGATCCCACTGGCGGTTGTTATAATACCCATTCGCATTTTGTTTGAAAGCTTTGTAGGTTACCGTATTGGTACTTCCGGTAGTAGCCGATGGAATAGTGGAGGCAGAGGCTGTGCTCCATTCGCGACCATAATATGGCAATCCTAATAACAATTTGTTTTTAGAAGCACCTTGTTTTAAATAATAAGTGATCGATTTTGTTAAGGTATAATTGTAGGATGTTTCAAAATTGTAGAGAGGCGATTCCGGTCCGGCATTCGAGCTGCCACTCCAGTAATAATCATAACCCATGATGATGAACAAATCCACATAATTATTCAGCGCAGCCATATCAAAAGAACCGCTCCAATCTACTGCGTACAGAGCAATGCTCACTTCCGAATTAGGAATGGCAGCATGCATTTGTGTACATAAATTATTCATGAAGGTGGTAAATGGAACTTTATGCGAAGCGCCCATTCCTTCAAAATCGATGTTCACCCCTTTGGCATTTCTGCTTTGTACGGCATTGATCAAATTGGTGATGAGTGTTTGTTGAGCTGTTGTATTTCCCAAGAAAGTTGTTAAGTTACTTGCTCCGAATAGAGTAGCGCACAGTGTTACATTCACACCATTGGCTTGCGCATCGGTCACTACGGTAGCAGTGCTCCAGTTATGCGTGGTAACAGCATTTCCGTTGGCCGGATTTACTTCATAGGAAAAGTAACACAGATCGGTTAAACCTGCCCAATCGTAATTGGCTTGTAAACCATTATTCCAGTAGGGATGCCAGCCGTACACACGTTTTTGCAAGGTGCAGGCACGGTTACTTTTCATGCGTCTTACTTTTGTTTCGCCATTAAAGGCACGCAAACTATCCCATTGCTGATCGGTCTCCAGTTGATACACCGCATACTTCTCCGATTCTATTTGATGGATGGAGCGATGCGATGTGTCATGATCAGAAACATATTCTTTATATTCATTACTACTTATTTCGGATTCATCCATATAGAATGCAGGAACACTTACTTGCTTGCTTTGTTGTGCAACAAGCGATCCTGCAAAAAGGATAAAGGAAAATAATGTGTTTACTCTTTTCATTTGATCACTACTTTTTTAGTTTCTAACACATCGTTCACTTGCAGTTTCAAAAAGTACATACCTTTCGCTAAGTGCAGCTCGTTGGCATTGATGGTGATAGCATGTTTGCCTGCTGCTTGTGCTTTTGTATTCAACAGCTCGATCTGTTTTCCTAATACATCCACTAATTCAATACGTACATCAGCCACTGCTGATAATTGATACGAAAGAGATGTATTGCTTGTAAACGGATTCGGATATACATTCAATTCAAAAGCATTGCTATTTTCTGATACCGAAGTAGGGGTAAGTTCCACCAACTGACCATTGCTGGTAAATACGGTTGATTGCAGACCGGCACCATTTTCGGCTTTCACGCTGAAGTAATACATCTGACCATCTACCAGACTTAATCCCGTGTGTGTTACACTTCTGTTGAACCAATTATCGGTCCAGTTTACCACATCGGTTGCACCCGGTGTTGTTCCTATTGCATACCAGTAGCGGGCAATGGCCGAATTGGTATCCACGGATGAACTCCAGTTTGCAGAAAGATCAGTAGCAGAATAAGTAATGGCAATATCCGCAGCTGTTCCATCATTGATCGTATCCACTGCACTTGGTGGTGTCCAGTCGATATTGATGTTCTGATAAAAGATAGAAGATAAATTCTTAGCAGAATCCGCACAGATGGATTTTACTTTGGCCGAGAAGGTGGTAGGGTTTGGATTCTGATAACGGATATCATTCGTTGCAGCAGCACCAACAGTAATGTTAGCTGTGTTCGGGAAACGGGAACGATAAACTTTTAACTCATTAATAGCAAAGTTGGCATTTCCACTTCTGAAGGAGATCGCATTGCCTGTAGCAATCGGGGAGGAGTCGGTCCAGCTTGTGATATACGCATTGTCGCGGTAAATACTGATCTTCCCGGTGATACGGTCGTAGATCACTTTATAATCATACCACTGACCTGCTACAGTTGTGAAGGCGGTATCGACTACAGGAGCACCAAACACATCGTTCACTACTTTATAGATCTGCAATTTAGCATCGTCCACACGGAACCAAACGAAATAAGAGTTTCCTCTGTTGGTTGCACTTCCATTGTCGCAGAAGAAATGGAAACCGGCTCTACGGGCAGTACCTGCACCATCTATCTTCCCATAAAAATTGTATAAATATCTATTCGATAAACTTTGATTCAAAGATGCATAGATATTCGTATTTCCATTGGCTTCATCACTTTGATACAAAGATGCATTGTTGATGCTCCATGTTCCTTGTGCGCTGGCCCAATCAGGATGAATAGCAAAATCAAAATTATCAGCAAAAAAACCATTGTTGGCATTGGCTCTCCATTCGGTGCCGTTAAAGTCGATCACCTGATAATAACTTTTTTCCAATCCGCTTCCACCTACATTATCTGCATCGGTAAAGCTGGCGGTAAAATTAGCTGTTTCCCAAATGTTCGGGTTGCTTACCAAGGTAGTAGGAGCTACATTATCACTTGGAGCAGGTGTACTGATATTACTTGTGTAATTCGCTACCCAACCCGGAGCAGTTGTTGCGCAATCACTTCTAAATTCCAATAATAATGATCCACCGCTGGAAGTAACTACTCCCGGAGAATTGGTTCCTGTATATTGTCCGATCAAAGGAGCCGATGTGGTAGCACCATCATAAATGAACAGATAATCCCAATTTAATTCGGTATTGAAAGATGTAAAGTTTAAGGTAATAGAAGTAGCACCGGCAGGTTGTATCAAAGTCAGGATACGTTCATCGTTGGCATAATTTGCTCCTGATCCGCCACTGTCAAAAAAATTGCCTGTTGCATTTGTTACGGTGGTGATGCTTGGATTGTTATTGATCAGCAAATAATACTTTGCCCAGTTCCAGTTTGGTCCCGGATCGGTATGCGTTTGGTTGTTATACATCTGATGTCCTTTGATCTTGGTACATCCACCCAGCAAACAATTGCTGTAGCCACCGGAGCAGCCAGGACCAAAATAGGTTCTTAATGGATTGATACCATAACCGCTATTGGTAATATCACGAACAAGATCTGCCGAAGAAACATACATGGCATTGGTGTACCATGTAGCATCACTAATATATCCTTCGTGTTCCAAACCGATGGTATAAGGATTTTCACTTCCTACATGCCATGCTTTAGCCGATTCAAGAACCATTTGCGTTACTTGTCCATTGCTCGATTTTAAAACATAATGTGCCGACACACTCGCAGCACAATTCTGAAACCAGGAGATACAACCCGCATAACTTCCTTGCACGGTATGAATGGTAACGGCAGAAACGGCTACACCACTTCTGGAACTGTAGTTACAGCTGGCAGCAGCTGTCCATAAAGCAGGACCATAATCGACCGACATAGGAGCACGGTTAATGTTAGGAGTAAAGTACAATCCGTTTTTGTTGAACACACTCTCATCGGTAACAGTGATGCTTTGTGAACTTAAGATGGAATAATTATCAGCACCAAAAATGCCTGTATAGTCAATTGCTCTATCAGGAAAACCATAAGCTTTCTGATAGTCGGCATTATCCATGAATTCCATAATGGAATACAATTGTGCATTCATAGCAAATTGCTGTCCAACTGTTCCCGATGGCAATTCACTCAACATGGTTAAAATAGGAATGTAATCTTTTAGATCATTACCCGAAATACTCATGTTCACCATCAGGGAATCAAAAGCATCGGCATAGGCGAAGATGTTTGTTTGCGGACTGTTGATGATATCTTCAACGGAATAGCCCGACAATTGAGAAACCAACACGAGGTTATCATAAAAATAATCCTGACCATCGAGTGTTAATCCCATCACACCATAGGCATTTGGGAGTCCGGCACAACTTTCAGAAGCATTAGAAGAATGAGTAATGTGTTGAAAATGCGTATTGCTAAACGCTACTGCCTCCAGAATACCTTTTGGAATAGCAGGATATTGCTGATAGGCCGCATTAAAATAATTGGAATACGTATTCGGAACGATCTCGGTAGAATAGGAAAAAGCAGTGCATAAAGAAGCACTGAAAAATAGTAGTAGTTTTTTCATTACGTCTGATTTTTAATCTATCTCAAAGATAAAAAAAAGCGCAAGACCCGCAAGGTATTGTTGATAAGTGATTAAGGCTCATTATTGAGCAATAGTTCCTGTCAAATAAGTAAGAATATAAGTAGATAAGAGAGCTCTTACTTTACTTCTTAATCAATCGAATCATACTTTTTTGGCTGCCGTTATCAATATTCAACAGGTAAATTCCCGGAGCTTGCTTGAAAGAAACATTTATCAGCTGCACCTGTGAATACTTTTCAGAGGAGATCACTTTTCCTGTTATATCTGAAATTGTAATTATAGCCATTTCACAATTTGTTCCAAGGTCGATCATAAAATGATCTTCCGTAGGGTTCGGATAGATCGAAAATGCTTTTTCGTTTGCATTTTCATAAATACCGACAGTTGATACGGAAACACAAGAAGATGTGTCAACACAACCATTTTCTGTTACTTCAACAGCATAGTTACCACTTGATGTAGGTGTAAATAATGCGCTGTTTTCACCCATCAGCACCGAATAGTTATTATTACAATCCAGCCATTGATAAGATCCTGTACTTGCATTGCTTGAAATTGAAAAACCACTTGTTGTTGTCCCTGTATTTACTGTATTGATCGTTAAATTAAGTGTCACAATGGAATCACATCCGTTAGCTGCACCACCTGTGATAACATGTGTAGCGGTTGTATTATTGGTAGTGTATGTATTTCCATCGATCCAGGTATATGTATTACATGCGGAATGAGTATCTGTTGATGTCGCTGCTTGTTTGATCGTTAAGTTAAGTGTAACAGTAGAATCGCATCCGTTGGCTCCGCCACCTGTAATAACATGTGTGGCGGTTGTATTATTACTTGTATAGGTATTTCCATTGATCCAAACATAAGGACTGCATTCTGTTCTTGTATCGGTACCAATAACCGGAGGGAAATTAAGTGCGTTGATAGAACCACCGGCTTGTACGGCCCAAGAACCAACTCCATCGGGATTGCGGACAAGTGATGCATTGCTGGCAACACCCCCTGGAGCTGTTTCAAAACTTGCAGCTACAGGAATTGTAACAGAAGCAGGAGCACCCGGTAACCCGGCAGTGTTGATAACACCTGCAATTGCATTAGCTCCATTTGGAGGCGTATTTCCGGCTGACGGAACTCCATAGATCAAACCTTGAATAAATGCACCACTTGATGAAAACAATGCCAAATACTCCCCACCATCTGTAAACAGCAATAAAGCATTTCCACCGGCACCCTCTGTAAAACAAGAACAACTTTCGGCATTCAGATCAAATGTACCTGTGCCATAAACAATATCATTTCCAATGGTATAGATACCATCACTTGGTATTGTTGTCCCTCCCGGGATCGTGATCGTCCAGTCGCCATCCGTTAAAACCATGTAACTAATATCTGTTCCTGCCGGTCCAATTAATTCAATCATCTCACCGGAATTAGGATCTACTCCGTTACTTAATGCCGGTCTGTACATTAACTCGTTGATAGCAACAGAGCTGATCGTACATTGTGCTGATGCGTTTGTAAATAGCAACTGAGAAAATAAAAGAATTAAAATTCTAACAGAAAATAAATGTTTCATGGTTTTGGTTGTGTCGGTTTGTTTGTATCAAATATAAACAAAAAGATAAAACAAGGACGTGGAATAGAAGAAAGGAATGGGTCGAAAAGCGAAATGGAGTCTTTTTCAAAAAAACTTCATAAAATATTTTCATTTTTGATAGTATCAAATGATACTATCAAAAATAAAAACACACATTGATGTCAGCCAAAATCCTGTTCAAAACTATATTTTGATTCCAATTCTGAATGTTATAGATTTGGTAAAATGTTAAACTAATACAATAAACACATGAAACTAAAAACAGCTTTTTTATCGGCAGCAATGTTGTTAGTAACAACTATTGCAAGTGCATTCACAATTGACTATTACAATAAAGATTCACAAAAGCACGTATTTGAAGTAAAATCAAATGGTTCTACTCAAAAAGTAGAATTTTCGGCTTCTACCAGCGGTGCTACATCTATTCAAACCAGCGCTTCTGAAGTAGAGATCAAAACATCTTGCGGATGGGTAAAAGTAAAGAATGGAGCTAAAGTAACTATTAAAGATGGTTGCATTAAAGTTGAATAATTGCTAATTTCTATAAATGAAAAGCCCCTGTCAGATGATAGGGGCTTTTTTTTGATGTTTTATTTGCTGAAGAGTTCTTCTTGATAGCGGAGTAATTTTTTCTTCTGTTCAAATTGATTTTTCGTCAATAGATATGAGTAATTATCGACTGCTTTTGATAGAATATTTAAATTTTCATCGTCATATTTATCATGATAAAAGTAATTAAGATCTTCCGCTAGATACTTTTCAAAGTTATCTTTTATGTCTTTTGTAATTAACTCTTGATAAGTTTGATCATTGAGTAGATCTTTGATCTGTTTCTTTAGCTTGTATTCAATTTGTTTTACATCAGCTAAGTTTGACTTGATCTGATCGATTTGTGTTATCTCTGAAATGAAATGAGTTGCTATTGTCAGCTTAACAACCAAATCTAATTTTGAATCAAAGCTTTTTTCGACATCAAAAAAATTGGAATATATATTTCTTAAAGCAGGTGGTGTCTTACTTTGTTTTGCCTCCAGCTTTAAAAAGTGATCATATATTAGTATATCCAGATCATTTATCTGCTTATTAAGGTTCTCCAGTTTTTTCTCTAAACGTTTGGATAGATCGCTAGCGTCTTTCATGTTGTACTTAATCCCATCATAATCAAAGGTCTTGATTTGATAATTACCTTGAGCAATACTTTTGATCGACTCCATATCATTTTTCAAAGCAACAGCAGTATATACCAGATCAACATTTTTGTCAGAGAACAATGTGCTTAATTCCGTATCACTTTCCAAAGGAACATACTTGTCCAGATCAAAAACGCTTGGCGTTTTATGATCGTAATAACCATTATAAACTTTTGAGAAAGTATTGTCTAAAACCGATTCTTTATATTCTTGAGTAAATTTATCAATTGGCAGGAAACTGGTTTCTCCTTTATATTTGACAGGTTCAAATATTTTTTTCGTTAATCGCTTTTGGGTAGCATGAATATCCTTAAATAATACATTTGCCGGTACTTCATCGGCTATTTCAAGTACTAGTTTTGTTGCCTCCAGTCGCTTAATCCGATCCTCGATACTTGGGTGAGATGCCCATTGATCTTTTATTACCAATTTAGACTTATTGAATTTACTCTGCTCTTCCATACTGACCTCCGGAAATCCATTCTTTAGAGGGAAAGAGTTGTATTCTGCTAAAAAATGCATCAGTGCATATTGATCGGCATAAATATTCTCGCTTTTGATATTGGCATCAATTTTACCGGTATAAAAATTCAATACACTATCAAATGAACTGTCGGCAATCGACATTCTTAAAAGTGAGGTTTTAAGCGGTAAATAACCTGTTACATGTGCAGCAATCTCATCGGCATGAAATTCCATTTCTCTGGATAGTCCCAGATAACTTTTATTCACAACTTGATAGATCTGTTTTAATATCCATTGAATGCCTTGAGTAATTTTAATAGTAATCACAACAAATATGGAAAAGTAGCCGCTAATATTCGACCATTGCTGAATAGCATTATAATACGATTCATTATCGTACAGCATATTAAAGATGACCTTATTTACATTATATACATAACTACCTACTTTCATGGTTCGTTGCGAAAAATGGCCGAATTCATGTGACAAAATGGCTTTTAATTCCTCTTTAGTTACCGAATTAACGAGACCCAATCCAATTTGCAAATTCTTTTTTACGGGCAAGAACATACTCCAAAAACTAGAGTCGTAAAATACCGCAGCATTTACATCGTTAGACAAATAGACCTTTTTAGGACGAGTAGTTCCAACCTTTTCAACGATCTCATCGATCATCTTATAAAGTTCAGGTTCATCTGATCGACTGATCTCATATAAATGGGAACGATCTATTTTATTCGACTTGAACATGAATTTTATTAAGAAACCTAGGATCAATATCCCCAAACTTGCCAAGCCAATTCCCAAAAGGATTGTAATGAGCTTTGGAACTGCTATAATTAAACCTATTCCAAAATATACGCACACCGCTGTTAAGCCCATTACCAATAAAAACAGAAGAAAGTAAACTGCAATAAATAGTACGATGGATAGTACTGCCTTAGTGGTTTTAGATTTGAATTCGTTCGTTAGTTTTATTTCATTTTTCATACACTAAAGCTATTGGGGCTTATACATTATGGTTCTTAGAATTTTACTGATCATAGAAAATTCATGCTATGTAAAAATACAATTCTTTAGCAGAGAAACAAGGCTGTTTTGCAAGTAATAATTTGAATGGTGGAGAAGGTTTGTATCGATCTGAAGATCACCTGTTTTTCAAAAAATCACCATCAATGATGAGCAATTTGGCTCCCTGAGCAGAGTAGGAGCGGTGTGAACTTAAATTATCCGACACCACATAGGACATACCTTTCTGGAGCACAACAGGAGCCCCCTCCTGCATTTCAGAAACAAATTCCCCTTCCAGACAATGCACAATATGACCTTTCTGACACCAATGGTCGGCCAGATAATTAGCGGAGTATTCCACAATACGCACTCTCAGTCCTTCATATTGTAACGTTTGCCAATACGCTACACCGGTTTCTCCTTTGTATTCTACTTTCGGGATCGTGCTCCAGTTGATGGATTGAAAAGGGATATTGCTCATTGATCGTTTTTTTGTTTAATGAGGATGATAAAGAATATTAAACTGGCAATTAGAAAAACAATGTTCACTATACGGGCAAAAGGCGGTGCGCCTTCCGGATAGATCTGCCCCATCAAAACTACAATGTTTAAAATGATCAAAATGATCAGCAGGATCTTTTTATTTTTTCTCATGCTTCTTGGGTTTAAGATAAAAAGAATGTTTTTTAAGCTTTTTGACGGATCAATTTCTTTATTAAAGTGATCTGCCCTAAATGATAATAGCTATGTTCAATTACAGCTTCTATGTTTTTCTGGTAGGTTCCGTATTTCTCATCAATGAATGGTTGATCGAAAATAGCATCATCCATATTTTTCACTTTTTCTACAAACCTTCCGGAGTTCAACAAAAATTCGTTTACCAGTTTGTTCCAATCCGCTTCCGAATGGATTGGCGGTGCATCAAAACTATACTTATCACTAATTTCAAGCCGGCCTGTTTCAAAGGCTTTTAGCAAACCATCCAAATAATAATTTACATGAAAGGTTAAAGCCGAGATCGTATTTAAATCATTTACTTTTTGTGTAGCCTCATTCCAGTTTACGCTCAGCAATTGCTCTTTGTAATTGGTATTAGCGATCCAGCGTCCATTCAGCAATGCTTCTTCCAGTCGATTGGCTATAATTCTATTTCTTGACATTCTTTATTCAGATTACTTTTTCTTTTTGACATAATAGGGCTGCACCGACTTATAAAAATCAGTAGAAGAGATCGCCTTTTCTGTTTTCAGTAGTTTGCCAGCCTTGTCGTAATGTTTGACCACACTCTTTTTATCATCCTCTTTTACGAATGTTTTAGATGTTCCTGATGGATCATAAATTGTTGCGGTTTCATACTTATTCATCAATACACATTCATGCTGACGGGAGATCGTTGTTTTGTGCATGAACAAAAAATTAGCTTTGTCAACATACCGCACACTGTCCGTTGTTTTCCAGATGGTGGTGCTGGTGCTTTTGTCTAAAGGTTTGCTGGCATCGGCTATTCGTATGGTGTGGTGGAAAGTGCTGATCCCGTTTAAGCTGTCATAGCTTGTGTAAGTCGTGTCGACAGGAAACACAGGAGTCATTTGTGCACGGGTAATGGTGGACAAAAGTAATGCGATCGCTATTGTGAAAAAGTGCTTCATGCTGAATTTCCTTTTTCAAATATATGCTAAAATGATCATATAAAACTCCCTTGTCGGTGATAACACCAACAAGGGCAATCGTGTGTGGAATTTTTGGATTAAGGATTTAGAATTAAGAATGAGAGGGAATTTGCATATAGCCATTGCATAGGCGCTTTCGCGCGTTTTAGCCCTTGCAGGTGTTATCACCTGCAAGTAGGGCCATCAAACTTCGTCTTACTATTTTATACCTAGTACTTGTTACTTTACTTAAACTAACAAGGCATAAGCATATTAAAAGAGAAAATCGATCAGTTCATAATTTGTACTTCGACCACCTTGTTGCTCCTGTCGTAAAATACCTTTATCCATTAGATCTTTTATATCGCGTAAAGCTGTATCTGATGAACATTTTGTCATTTTTGCCCATTTTGATGACTTTAATTTTCCATCAAATCCTTCCAGCAATTTATTTAAAACAAAACGTTGTCGTTCGTTGAGCGATGTGTTTTCATGAGTTTTCCAAAATTCGCTCTTACGCATGATCTTGCGAAGTGTTATTTCGGTTGCGAGTAATGAATTTTTGAGGCAACTTAAAAACCATTTTAGCCAGTCCGTAATATCACCGGAGCTATGTTGCACCTTTTGCAATACTTCGTAGTATTGCTTACGTTCTACTAATATTTGGCTGGACATGCTATAATAACGCTCTGCTGTTCCATCGGCACGAGCAAGCATTAGATCGGAAATGGCTCTTGCTATCCTTCCATTTCCATCGTCAAATGGATGAATGATGATAAACCAAAAGTGAGCAATGGCCGCTTTCAGAACAGGATCAAGTGTTGAGTTTCCGTTGAACCATTTCAGAAATATATCCATTTCTTCTTTCACTTTACCGGCAGGTACTGCATCATAATGCACTTTTTCTTTCCCGATCGCCCCTGATACAATTTGCATCTCTCCGCTCTGGTAGGCACCAACCTTTATTTTGTGTATTCCACTATGTCCACCCGGAAAAAGCGCTGAATGCCATCCAAAAAGTCGTTTATTGGTTAATGCTTTATTGTAATTTTGATTGGCATCAAGCATCATTTCAACAACACCTTCAACATTTCTATTCGTTGTGACCAGCCCGGCCATATTAATGCCTAATCGTCTTGCAATAGATGAACGCACCTGATCGTAATCGAGTTTTTCTCCTTCAATTTCGGATGATTTTATAACGTCAAGTGTAAGTGTGGCAAGATTAGCTTCTTCTTTTGTAACAAAACCAAGGGTATTCATCTGCCCGTTTATTTTACCCTGCAGGTTCCTAACCTCTCCAAATAGCGCATTAATGTCGGTTTCCCGCCAGGTAAAGTTGGTCCAGTTTTTATATTCGTAGATGTATTTTGCCACGATCATGAATTATTTATGCGGTAAATATACGAATTATTCTCCGCAAAAATGCGGTGAATATGAAATTTATTCTCCGCAAACAAACCCCTCCAATATTCCAACTCCTTGTCGGTGATAACACCAACAAGGGCAATGTGTGGGGAATTTTTGGATTAAGGATTCAGAATGAGATGGTACTTACAATTTTGCTCTTACATAAGCTCTTGGGTATGTTAGCCCTTGCAGGTGTTATCTCCTGCAAGTATGATTCGTTCTAAGCCGCCTGACGCAAAACCTGTGTTACCTGCATGTGCTTCTTTCTCTGTCAAAAACATGGGTCAGTTATTACGCTTATACTTCTTATGCCTAAAAAATATTTGTCGTTTCGTCCATAAAAGCCCCACCATCCATGTTTAAGTCCCAATATTCTTTTGTTTCTCTTGTTGTCATAAAAATATGTTTCTTTCTTCAGTTGATTTCCGTCTTTGTCAAATGTAAGGAATGTTCCATGTTTTTTGTTTTTATTTCCCACACAGTCGTCACCAAACTGTCCAACCTTTTGAATGCTACCGTTTTCGTGTCGTTCAATAACTGTGTAAAGTATGCCTTGAATATGGATTTTGTCATTTGTAGAGTCGTCTACATTCTTGTCTTGTAACTTCTTCCATTCAAGATTTAGTTTCTTGTCGTAAGCCCACCTAATTAAAAAAGCATTTGAGTTGTTAATTCCCGTTTTATGAAAAGTTCTAAAAGTTATGTCATGATTGATTTCACATTCGTCTTTCGGCTTAATTCTATTTCCATTTTCGTCAACGAAAACTTCTATCACACAAGTCGCCATTTCAAATCTATTTATGCAAGTGTCAGCCGCTGTTGGATTAACGGTCAATTTGGTGAATGAATGTCCTGATAAGAAATAACTATCAACATTACGAACTATAACTTTTTGGTCTCTTACAGTGAAAATGAGTGATACTTGTCCGGTTAACTCTAAATTGTTAAAAAAGTATCTTTCTTTAATTTCTGGTCGGATAGTGTCTTTGTCAGAAACAATAATAAATGTGTAATCAAAAGTTTCAACGGTGTCCTTGTCCCAAAACACTTCAATGATATTAAACCCCAAAGTCTGAGCATTGGAAACTGAAGTCCATGTAGTCAGAATGAGTGTCAATATTATTGTAAGGTTATTCATGTTTGTATGTGTCTGTTAGCATTGCAGGTAACGTTTTGTGCCTAGGCGATCGGCACATTTTTTATAAAA
The DNA here is from genome assembly GCA_016786925.1 of Bacteroidia bacterium. Taxonomy (GTDB): domain Bacteria; phylum Bacteroidota; class Bacteroidia; order 2-12-FULL-35-15; family 2-12-FULL-35-15; genus 2-12-FULL-35-15. Next base: position 31,782 of record JAEUTU010000020.1, on the reverse strand, counting down.
ATTATTGTTCCGAAGTTAAAATTGTTTTCTTTCAAGTTTATTGTTGTTTCGAAGTGAGATCATGTGCTGACGCTTGAGGCGCTGTTATGTGTATTATTTTAAAATGTTGAATGTTTTTACACAGGAAAGCAATTGTTTCATGTTGTTGGGATAATTCTTCTCCGTTCCTGTTTCTAGATTGATCATATAGTAATCTGATGAATTTCCGCGAACAATAAAAATGATAGTTTCCCTGTTTTTGTTGCTTATAGTTTTTGAACAATGTGCGTAATATGATGGGTAATTTAGAAAACTGGATTCTCCTTTGGAATGTGTACTATAATTTTCATTCATTAATTTTTTCTCGAGTAACTTTTGCCAAACATCTTTAGGTGTTTTTTCTTTTGACAAAATTCTAAGAACAGAAACGATATTGGTCCCTTCCTCAAAAGGTATTGTTTTATCAAGAAAAAATTCAAACCATAAAGTGTCATTATATTGTTTTTCAGCCAGTTTAAGTTCCTTTGGCAGGGAAATGTCATACTTCATTGTCGAATTTGTGATTATTTGAGAATTACTTATGGTAGGAAGTTCAGAAACTAATTCATCATAAGACAATTGCTTTGAACATCCGGTCATAACGAACAATATTATCGTTGCACTTAATATTTTATTATAAAAATTCATCAACATTTTGGTTCACTTCTCGATTACACATAACGTTTTGGGGCTTTGCGTTCGGGCGGGATTAGAAGCACGAATGTTCAACCTTGCACCAAAGTTACAAAAAAGTACGAATGTTCAATTTAGCACTTCAGCCCGCCTGACGCAAAACCCTTGTTATGCCTCGTTCTTCTGTTCGTCAGTGGTTGGTCTTTATTTTTGAAAATGTTTGTCCCACGAATTTTGTTGGTTTGTCTTTGTCCTTAATTGCAAAGTCAATAGCTTCTTGTACCAATGCTTTTACTTTCGGGTTTCTGTAATCGATTGTTGCTTTTACGTCTATATGCCTGATTAAATTACCTGTTCCTGTTAGCAGTTTATTTGGGTCTTTCAAAAGAGTTCCTTTGTTAAATCCTAAGCTTAAGTGGTTGGTATAAATTGGTATCATACAAAACGCATCTGATAGTTTTTCGGAAATTGAAAAAACGGCTGTCAAGGCGTGGGTGTGATATAAAAGTTCATTACTGTCTGGGTTTAACTCTAAAATGTAATGCCGTAGGTTGCTGTATAAATCAATGACTTCTTGGCTTTTAAGGTCTAAGAAAAATTGAAAATCGGGGTGTATTGGTCTTGCTTTTATCATCTTGCATTGTTGTCGTATTGCATTGCACAAATCAAATTTCCGTCAGTGTCCAAAAACTTTGTAATCCAACCCACATAAGGAATAACAGTTTTTGGCATTAAAATTTGTCCGCCATTATTTTTTACTCGTTCAATAATATCGTCCACATTTTCAACGCTAATGGTACATTCCAAGCCAATTATTTTTTCGGGAATAGGAGAATAATTTCTTGACTGCAAAGCACCAATTAATTCTCCTTTATCTGAATTGTCGTCTTTAATTTGTAAAAAGTCTTGCTGTCCAAAGGACTGAAAACCCCATTCAAAAACTTTGCTGTAAAAATCTTTTGCCCTACTAACATCGTCAGTATAAATTGCGAAATGTGATAACTTATTTTTCATTTTTTAGTTTCTAAATTATTGTAAAATCATTTGCCGGAAACTCCTTGCAAACTTTTAAGCTGTGTATTTAATAAAGTGGCTAAATCTTCGGTTGATGATGAAATAGTTTTGGCATCGTTGCAGTAAGTTGTTGCATTGCCACCTATCCAAAGTTCGTAGCCTTCTGTTTTCAGCGTTGCAAAATCAACCCATTTTTCGGGTTGTTTTTTTTCTAAAAATTCGCCACATATCAAATACGTTTCTGTTTCATACAGTTTAAGAAAAACATTGCGAAATTCAACACTACTATTTTGTTTGTTTTTGTAAAAATCCTGCACCGTGCTATTCATTAAAAATGTTTTTATGGTATCGGAGGCAGTAATGTTGTCTTTCATTGCAGTTGTCTGATTGGTGTTAGAAGATTTGTTTTCTGTATTATTTTGACACGAATACAAAAGAATAATAACAAGGGTTGAAAGAAGAAAGAATTTGTTTTTTAAGATTTTCATACTACTATTTATTTTAGATTAAATTGATTTACGATATTCCATTTACCGCCATTTAGTTGTTCAATAATCGAAACGGTTTTGAACGCAATTTTGGACGGCAGTTTTTGTTTTTTTAATTTCTCAAATATTTCATCTGTGCAATTTCCGTTTCGTGGATGAATGAGTGTTATGTGTGGATGTAAAATTGAGATGTTATTAATTCCCGTATTTGCTAATAATTTTTCCCTCAATGAATGAAACGAATGATTACTTCCTTTTCCCTCAATTAGTACGCCTTTGCCGTCATCAGACCTACGGAGATTTCCAAAATTTATTTCTAACATATACTCATTTAATTCTGAAAGATTTTTAGTTACATTTTCAATGTCTGTTAGTTCATCATCTCTTAGCAAAGTGATATGACACCCAATTAAGCTGTACTGTTCAGGATTATATTTTCTTCTGATTTTTTCAATGCTTTCCTTAAATGGTTCGTCAATGAAAAGAGTTGCCTGTACTCTTCGGATTTCATCATTATTTGCTGTCTTGACTTTTTTCATATTGCTCAATTTCTTTGTAAAATTCAATAGAGTTAATAATCGGTGTCCATTCTTTACCTTCAAAAATCATTTTGAACCATTTTTTATCTCTGTTTGAATATTTGATATTGGCAAATAACCAAACAGCCCAATAAGTAAATAATAAAGTAAAGAAACCGTTTACAAGAATGTAGGCAATATTTCCGCTAACTATCATTTCTTTTGACAAATAAAAGGTTGTCCAAAAGGGTAACTGTAACAAGAGAATTTTTGCAGACCACAGCGTTGAACCTTTTAAGTAGGATAACTTTTTTTGAGCAGTAACAACGCTTTCAGAAATGTTTACATTAGAAATCATTATTAGCTGATAAATGTAAATACCAATTGCAACGGCAGTCAATAAAAGCTGTGCAGCAGCCGAATAGAGGAAAAATAAACTTATCTTATCATACGCATTCACAAAAAGATTTGTAACAATAATACCGCCAAACAGCACCCAAATAATACCGACAAATAGTGTAAATATTTTTATCGGTTTCATTTCAGATAATGTTGATTTTGTTTTTATCCGCAATATTTCTTGCGTATTTTTTTTGTTGAGCGACAATGCTTGTTCTACTTTGTCGTCATACATTTTCCATAGGTTTAAAACTTCTGTATGTTCCATTTTTTTTATTTTTTAAATTTTTGAGTTAATAACATTTTAATTCTGCTGACCTTAGTGCCAGCGTTACTTTCGCTTATACCTATAATTTCGGCTATCTCTTTATGAGATTTTTGTTCCAAATACAGTAGCATTATGGCTTTGTCCATTTCTTTCAATTCGTATATGAACTGTTGTAGCAAGTTCAAATTGTCTTCCATTTCCTGATTAAATAAAATGTCAGAAACAACAAGCAAACTATCGTCTATATCAACTTTGTTTTGAGTAATAGTCCGCTGTTTTCGATAGAATGAGATTGCTACATTTAATGAAATGCGATATATCCAAGTAGAGTATTGAAACTGCGGATTGTAATTGTCAAATCCTTTCCAAAGCTGGTAGATTATTTCCTGTATTAAATCCTTTCTGTCTTCGCTATTCTTGCAATAGTTATTCGCCACCTTATACAAAATACCCTTATGACTGTCTATTACCGAAAGGAATTTATCTTCCTTTTTCATAGGCAAGTGGGTTTATGTGTACAAGTTCTATGAGAAAGATTTGGGTTTCTGCATTATTTGCAGATAAGTTGCTTACAGTTTGCGTAATCTTTACTTTAAAGGAGCAAATGATAACAAGCATAATAGCTACGCCACAAAAAAGAGGATAAATTTTCTTAAAGTTCATTGTCTGTATATTTTAAATTGAACACTATTTTCCTAATTATTCGCAACGGTCATTCAAAAATCACAGAAATAAACTTTTATTTTTTAGATAAGCAGAATTTGTAAAAAATTGTCGGTCGCTTTTTGTTTGTCAGCCCGAAAGTTTGGAGTTAGCACGGTCGTCCATAGAATGAGGCATAACATTCCGCTAAACGTATTGCTGATATTTTTCAATTATACGCATAGCCTTTCCCAAATATAAGCCAAAAAACAAACCCTTCCAATATTCCAATCTCCTTGTCGGTGATAACACCAACAAGGGCAATGTGTGGGGAATTTTTGGATTAAGGATTCAGAATGAGATGGTACTTACAATTTTGCTCTTACATAAGCTCCTGGGTATGTTAGCCCTTGCAGGTGTATCACCTGCAAATATGATCCTATAAACTCCCTTGTCGGTGATAACACCAACAAGGGCCGGAGTATGATCAATTGTCCTGATACCTAATACTTGCTACTTAATTCTTCATTTGCTCCATAAAGAAATAGATCACATCCAAATTCACCTTGGAAGTTGTCCAATGCCCGATGTTCTCATAGGTTTTAAAAATAGGATGAATACCATTTGCTTTATACATTTCCTGACATTTGATATAGCGTGTCTGCACCGTACTTCCGATATCTGTATTGATGATCTTACGTTCTGTTTCCGAATAAGCATCATCAAACTGCACGGCATCATTATCATCCAGCTGACCCATAAAAATGTATTGTGGAATATTTTGATACGCCTGCAGATCGAATTCTTTTCCAAACAAAGCATTCATATCCGCAATGCCGATGGGGTAGAGGAGTGGTGTTGTATTTAATTCCTTTAATGGCATGATCAATTCCCCGTTGAAACCACCGATGGCCAGTGCCTGGATCTTCTCGGGATGAAGAAAGGAAAAGCGGTTGGTAAAAGTGCCGGAAGCCGAAAAGCCACTCATAAAGAATTTAGATTTAGTAGGCACATTCATACTTGCCAGTATCTTTTTAGCATCCTCGACCATGGCGAGTAACTGCAGATCGAGGCGATGGAGGGCAGGTGTTTTTTCTTCCATCACATCTCTATCCAGGGCATGGGTGTAGGTGAGTTCTTTGGAAGCGGGACGCGGAAACACAGGAACCAACAAAGGGATCTTGAGTTCGGTAGAAATATTATTACCCACAGAGCTGACCGATGCCAGGGCGATGGCATGTTTTTCATGCACTTCCATACTGTCGGTTACTTTGCCGGTATTGTTGGGCTCCACCAATAGGAACAAGTCTTTATTGCGGAGCATACCTTTGGGGATGAAAATGATATAATCATTGTGAAAACCCTTTTCAGGTGCTTTGTGAATAAGCAAAACACTGTCCGTTTTAAAGGTTTCTGTACTTAGGTTTTGAGCCGAAGCAAAGGTGCTACAAGCCAGGAATAGAAAAAGAAATAAATGACGCATGGAAAATTATTTTACCATGTGACGATGGAGCGGGGGAATTGTTACAAAATGGATTTAAGGATATTTATTTCTCGATTGGTTTCCATTTCCCTTTTTTGAAATAAACATTATAAAATTTAGGCGAATAAAACACTAAATGAAAACTCCAAGCACTTCTAAAAATTGTTGGATCAGATGCCATTATATGATGCGTTGGTTGTTTCATTTTGATTTTAAGTCTTTCCGAACTCCATGGTTTTACAGTTGATATTCTCCCAGGAAATGTTTTTAAAATTTTCTCTTTATCTGTAACATAAAAATAAATAGAGTCATTTTCTTTAATTTCAAATCTGAAACTTTCATACTGCCAATCTGCCTGTTTTCCGGAGAAATAATTACGATCAATTATATATTCTCCATAATAATCATCTTTTTGAAGCTCTTTTTTTGCTGTAAACCAGTGGGTAATTTGTCCGAGAATAAATAGAATAAATAAGCCCAACCAAAAGTAAGCAACAATTTTTGCGTAAACTTTATCTTTTGTTCCACTCCAAGCAAATAACAAGAGGACTGATAATAAAACTAAAAAAGCTAGAATAAAAAAAGAAAAGAAAGCGAACATTTTTCTTGAGTAATTATTTGATATCGAATTAAAGACTTTCTTCTAACGTTTTTGTTAATTGCCTTGTTGTTAATTTATAAATTGTCTATGTAGCATTCAAAAAAAGGTCTTTCTCTGTAAATAATTGCGTATTTATAATCGTCAGGATGTTCAAAGAAAGGAACTTTATGACTTCTTAATTCTCCTGACTTTAAAACATAACTATGATTTATTATTTCGTCAATGTCGTCAACAGAGTAATTGTCTGGCATTTGAAAAAACTCCCAATGAAAACTTGTCCCGAAGCCGAAATATTTTCCGTCTTTCATTTTTGCTGCAAACCCTGTCCAACCCATTGTTGTCTCGCCACGAATTTGTTGTTGGATACTTAAAGGAAAAGCAAACTTACTTTTTTCTACTTTGTCAATGTCATAGTAGTTAATACAGTTGCCATTAGATACAAAGTTCTTAACTGTGTTATAATATCCAACTCCTGATGAACGACTGAAAATACCATTCCCTTTTTGTTCTTCTTTAAAACGTCTTATCGCTAAATTTACAACGGTCTTTGGGTTGCGAAAAATAACACAAGGTAAAAAAGTCCCATCTGTCAAATACACAGATGCTCTATAACCAAGTCCATAAGCATTGTCTTCCAAAGGTTCAATATTGTCCTTTAAAAATTTAATTATATCTTTTGTCTGTTGCTGTCTCATTGAATTGTGGCTAACGTTTTCGGGCTTTGCGTTCGGGCGGATTTCGGAGCACAAAGTTTTAATTTATTACTAAAGTATATTAGAAGCACAAAGCTCCAAGTTTTGCACGTCAGCCCGCCTGACGCAAAACCCGTGTTAGGCGCTGTCTTTTCTCCGTTTTTCAGTCTTGTAATCCAACCCTTTCCATTCGCTGGGTAGAACGTCAAATAGTTTAGACCGTATTTTATCAATCAAAATAACTTTTGGAGCCGATTCATTATTCCACTTTTCATAATCTTTAATTTCATAATTAATTTCTTTCCCATTAAGAACTATTCGTACAACATCATAGGGAAAATGACTCATTTCAAATTCCGGCACAGTCAACTTCAAACTATCAATTGTTTCAAAGTATTCAGATGTGTACTTAATTGGCGGACTATATCCTGTAATTTGATTAAATCTTGAATATTTCGTGAATTTGGTTAAATGCCACTTATTTCCAGAGTCCCAAAAAATGTAGTAGGGTTTTTCAAGCCCTTGAATACAACCTGAGCAGCCGTCATAATATCCTATGATTGTGTCCTGTCCAGCCGCCTTTAAACTATCAATAAATCTATCACCTTCTGCTCTTGAATCAATATGTTCAACAAATACAGTATAGTATTTACTCATTGAACAACCTGTCAACAATATAAGAATAAGTAATTGTAGTAGTCTTTTCATGTGATTGTGCCAAGCCGCTGTTAGCGGTTGTTATTTAGATGGTCCTATCTTGCTTTTTTCTAAATAAATGATTGAATTTATAGGATTTGATTTTAAGTACGCAATTTTACATGTATCACCTACTTTCACAGTCGGAAATTCTTTACTGAAAATTTGTTGCCCTCTTTTAAAAGTTTGTCTTTTCATCGTGTCATTATTAACAATAATGTCATAACTAAATTCAACATAGGTAAGCAAGTTGTCTTTTTTGTTTCTGCTTGCGACAGTTAGGGTTCCATAAACAGTATCCGTCACATCACTCTTTAAAAAGATTGGTTTATTGTGATATAAAATTGTCTTGTCGGGCCCTTGAGGATCGAGGCTGTCAAAACGAATCAGATATTTATCGCCATTTTTCATCAAACCAGTATACGGGACGGAATAATAGCAAGAGTCCTTATCATTTGGAAAATACCATAGTCCCACATATTTCTCTCTGGGTTGGTTTATTATCCAAGGATCAAAGTAATGATTATCTACTACTATTGCATAAGTTTCTTTTCCATTTTTTATCTCCTGAACTTTACACGAGACGCAAAGAAATAGAATACACAGGATTAAGAAAATGATGTTGTGAGCTATCGTTTTCATTTGTTCTTTTTCGGATTTTCTCTTATTAATAGCGAATAATTGCCTATCGAAGTAATTCCTATTCCGTAAAGGGCAGACTCGGTTTCGCTAAAAATTAATTTCAGCTTAGTTTTTCTTTTGACTTCTTCGGTAGCATATTCGTAAGTCGCAATCGCACTAGTTTTTTTGTCCTTGCAGGTATAATGGCTTATTGTCAAAATGCCATTCTTAAAGGTCCAAACTGTCAAATCAATTTTCAAAGAGTCAACTGAGCCATTGAGCTTTCCTAATCCAATTTGTTGAGCATTTCTTATTGTTGAATCATTATAGTTTGCATCGGATGTCCAAATTGAATTATTAATATTGTCAAAAAACAAAGATTGTCCAATTGCAATAGATGTGATAAAGGTCAGAAGTAATATTATAGCTATTTTTTTCATTGTTCTTATTATTGGTAGTCGTTAATAATTACCGCTAACGGTTTGCAGCTACAAGAAGTTGGCGATTTCGAAGCGCTGAACTGTCTGCCACCACAAAACTTGATACGAAGCACAAAGCTTCATTTAACCACTGAACCGCCAATTTCTTGTAGCTGCTGTTAGCGGTTCGTGCTTTTTTTAGCTGTTTAATTCGTCTTAATTTTTGCATAGATTTTTCCTCTCCAATAAATTGGTTTTTGGGGATTCTCTTTGTGTTCAAAATTGAAATTGAATTCCGCCTTCATTATTCCTTTTTCCCATAGTTTATTGTCAATTGTAATGTATCCGTCAGTACAGTAATAGATGGCGCTTCCGTCTGGTGTTATACTATTTAAGTCAATAGTCGCTTTGCAAATATTTTTCAGAATTTCAAGTTGCAAACTGCAATGTGTTGCAATGCCAGTCGAAGTATAGCAAAATATGCTGTCTTTATTTTTTCTGAATACTTCAATAAAATCTGTTCCTGCCCATTCATAACACCAAGCTTCACATTGTGTTGAATGGAATTGATGTGCTGTGTCCAAGAGTTGATAAAATATTTGAGCAGAGTCTTTAACGACAATACCATTACTGTCAAGCATTGAATAACATCGTTCAGGACAAAATCCACCGTCCGCACAACCTGCCTTCCCGTCTGCCTTCACTTCTACACCAAGTGGGTAACTCCAATTGTTTGTAAAAGAAAAGTCGCCTGATAAATTGTCTACCCATTTTATTTTAATAGGTTTTGAAACTTGTCCCCAAGATTTGGAGCAAAGAAGAATAAATACAAAAATTATTAATCTAAATTTCATTTCTTGTTTGTCAATTTTTATGGTGTCTATGTCTGCATGACCGCTAACATTCCGCTATACGTATTGCTGATGTTTTTTTACTTGTACGAATAGCTTTCATCAAATATAAACCAAAAAACAAAACCTCCAAATGAGTAAGGATCATTTGGAGGTTTGTATGTAAGGTTTTTGTAAAAAGAGTAGGAGAGAAGCTTAGTTGTTTTCTTCTACCACATCTAAAATGGCTTCCATCTTTTTATCATCGTATTTTCCGGAAGTAGCATAAGCTATCTTGCCTGTTTTGTCCAATACAAAGAAGTAAGGAATGTCTTTCTTTTCAAAGTCCAATTCATCTTTATAGGTTTTGTCGCCTTCATAAAACAACAAATAATCATACATCTGCTTATCGGTATTCTTTTTAATGTTCTCCTTGGATGATTTGCTGGTCAATTGGTTCAAGCCTGTGAACATAGGAATGAAATACAAATTTACATCGTGGTCAACACCGGCATCAAAAATATCAGCCTTGCTGCGGTCCACCTTCAAAATGAATTTATTGTACACCGGGTTGATCCATGTTTTTAGATCGGCTTCGGCTTTGTTGCTGAAGGCCATTCCCAACAAGGTGTATTTCCCTTTGGTATCGTTCGGGATATTCACTTTTTTGCCATTGTAGTTTTCACCTTGCAGGTAAGGAAACATTTTTCCTACAACGCCTTTCGGCATAAAGGCATATCCTAAGGATGCCACCAATACAATTACTAATGCTGCTTTTTTCATATTCGTTTTTTTATTCTGTAAAATTACTTTGTGTGCCCAATGGGTTTTCTTCGTTCACTTTGGCAATAAAGATATCATTCATGCTCGGTACTATTTCCTTGAATGAATTGACTTCCACCGCTTGTATCACAGAGCCCAACAACTGGTTGGAGGTGCTGCCCGGTGTTAGGGTTACTTGTGCTTTACCATGTTCGCCCTCAGCCTTGTGTTCTCCTAATTTAGCATAGGTCCACAAGGAGTTGGTGAAACCCATCATATTGCCGGTGAATTCTATTTCAAATACATTGGAGCGGTATTGTTTACGGATCTCTTTTACGGAGCCATCCAATATTTTTTTAGAACGGTTGATCAAGGCAATATTATCACATAACTCTTCTACCGAACCCATATTGTGTGTGGAGAAAAGAATAGTAGAACCTTGTGCTTTTAAATTCAGGATCTCGTTCTTTATGATATTCGCATTGATAGGATCGAAGCCACTGAAAGGTTCATCCAGGATCAATAATTTAGGTTCGTGCAATACGGTAACAATGAATTGTACTTTTTGCTGCATCCCTTTGGAAAGCTCTTCAATCTTTTTATTCCACCAGGCATCGATCTCAAACCTCTCAAACCATTGTTTTAATTTCTTTTTGGCTTCGGCTTTTTTCATGCCTTTGAGTTGTGCCAGGTACAAGGCTTGTTCGCCCACTTCCATCTTTTTGTACAAACCACGCTCTTCGGGCAAATAGCCAATTTGCTCAATATGTGTGGGTGCCAGCTCTTGTCCTTCAAAAAGGATCTGTCCGCTATCGGGACCTGTTATCTGGTTGATGATACGGATAAGGGAAGTTTTTCCGGCACCGTTAGGACCTAAAAGTCCAAAGATACTTTGTGATGGAATATCCAATGATACATCGTCCAGTGCCGTGTGAGCGGCATAACGTTTTACAACATTCTTAACAGATAAAATAGGCTGACTCATAATATATTTTGCTGTGCTCTAAAGTAATCATTTTAGAGAAAAAACGGGAATTAGTTGAGAAATATTTCCAGGTCTTTTGTTTTGCGGAATCCATCGGGCGCATGCAGTTGAATGCCGGTGAGCTTTATTTTTCCTGTCTTTTTGAATTCCAGGATCACTTGTTTTTGTTTGTCGTTGAAGAAGGAGCTGGAGCTACTCAAACGGAAGTTCACACTATCCACTTCAAACTCCAGTTGAAATCGATCTACAAAAATATCGTTGCTTTTTCCGGCTTCACAATCCTTGTGCATCACCACTTCGATCTTCGCATCGGATTTGAATAACATCAAAGGAATGCTGTCCTTGAATTCAACACCTTTACAACGTAATACCAAATAACAATCATCGTAATACTCGCGTTTCTTTTTAACGCGGATGGTATCTTGTGAATAGGAGAGAAGAGGGATCAATAAAAAAAGAATAGACAACATACGGATATGCTGTCTATTCTTTTTATTGTTTTGAGTGAATGTATGCATTCAATACGTCTTGGTATTACTCAAAATATTGTTTCATACGCTCGAAGAAACTTTTCTGATTCTTACCCGGGTTGGGTTTGAAGTTTTCGGATTCTTTTAATCCTTCCAGGATCTTTTTCTCTTCTTTGCTCAAATTGGTTGGTGTCCACACATTGATGTTCACTAAAATGTCGCCACGGGAATAGCTGTTGATATCCGGCAATCCTTTGGCTTTTAAGCGCAATACTTTTCCGCTTTGTGTACCCGGATCGATCTTCACTTTTGCTTTTCCATCAATAGTTGGTACTTCAATTTGTGTTCCTAATGCTGCATCGCTAAAGCTGATGTAATGATCGTAGAACAAATGCATACCATCACGTTTCAGGAATTCATGTTCTACTTCTTCAATCACCACGATCATGTCGCCCGGAACACCGCCACGTGCGCCCATATTCCCTTTTCCGGCAACAGAAAGCTGCATACCTTCGGCAACACCTGCAGGAATGTTGATAGTGATCACTTCTTCTTCGCGCACAATTCCATCGCCATGGCAGGACGTACATTTATCGGTAATGGTTTTTCCATCGCCACCGCAAGCAGGACAAGTGCTGGTGGTCTGCATAGCACCTAAAATGGTGTTGGTAACACGGGTTACTTGTCCGGTACCTTTACAGGTAGAACAAGTGCTGTGAGCCGATCCATTTTTTGCACCGCTACCACTACATGGTTTGCAGGCAACGTATTTGTTTACTTTTATTTTCTTTTCAACGCCATTGGCAATTTCTTCCAGGGTCATTTTTACTTTTACACGCAGGTTGGAACCACGGTTTACGCGTCTGCCACCACGACCGCCTCCTCCAAAGCCACCGCCACCGAAATGTCCACCGAAGATATCGCCAAACTGACTGAAGATATCGTCCATGTTCATGCCACCGAAACCACCGTGACCGCCACCACCAAAGCCGGCATTGCCGTTCATTCCGGCATGACCGAATTGATCGTAACGTTGTTTTTTCTCCGGATTGCTTAATATTTCATAGGCTTCAGCTGCTTCTTTGAATTTTTCTTCAGCAGCTTTATCGCCCGGATTTTTGTCGGGATGGTATTTAATGGCCATTTTACGATAAGCTTTTTTGATCTCATCGGCACTGGCATTTTTTTGTACTTCTAATATTTCGTAGTAATCGCGTTTACTCATTGTGGGTTTGTTTTATCTTACTCTTTTATCTTTTGTCTTGATACTTTATACTTCTAAGTCGTTCTCGATACAGCTCGTTCCTCGCCACTCGAACTGACATTTAGTTTATCCTGATACTTTATACTTAATTCTTAAAATTATGCCTTTGTTGGTGTTATCACCGACAAAGAATTTTTACTATCAATTTTGCAGGTGATAACACCTGCAATGGCTGTAATTCTTACATCTTATACTTATTTCTTTTCCTAATCGTTCTCGATACGTTTCGCTTCGCTTCACACTCGAACTGACATCTATTTCCTGTTCGCTTATCGCTCCGAAACCTAGCTTCCGATCACTACTTTCGCAAAGCGGATGATCTTGCCGTTTAAGCTGTATCCTTTTTCCAATTCATCCACTACTTTTCCTTTTAGATCATCGGATGGTGCAGGGATATTGGTGATGGCTTCGTGAATATCGGCATCAAACACTTCTCCGTGTGATTTCATTTCCTGCAATCCTTTCGCTGTAAGTGTTGATCTGAATTTGTTAAAGATCAAATGAACACCATCGTTCACTGCTTTTACATCGGTCGTTTCCGCATTCGACTTAATGGCACGTTCAAAATCGTCCAATACAGGCAATAAGCTTTTGAAGATCTCTTCACCGGCTGTATTGATCAATTCAACACGTTCTTTAGCCGTACGTTTACGGAAATTATCAAACTCCGAATACAAACGGATGTATTTATCGTTGGCCTCTGCCAGTTTGGCCTCCAGCTCCGCGATCTTTGCTTCCTTTTCATCAGTTACAGGCGCTTGTTCCTGTGTATTCTCCGGTGTATTGTTGTTCTCTTCGTTCAGTGTTTCGTTCTCTTGCGTATTCATTTTCTTAAATATATTTTTAATTTTCGACATCGTTTTTTAGCGCTTTTGTACCTCTCAAATTATTTGCCAGTAAAGATAATAAGACATTTTGACACAAGGCCGGAAAATAAATGAACAAAGCTTGGCAATTTTGGCAATAGGAATGTACTTTTGTTGCTATGCAAAAACGATTTTTAATATTCAGCGGAGCTGCAGGCGCATTGGCTGTTGCTTTAGGAGCCATGGCGGCACATGCGCTGGAAAAAAAAGTAGATGGAGTAGTGTTCACTCTCCGCAATTTAGAAGTGTTTGAAACTGCTGCCCGTTACCAGATGTATCATGCACTGGCATTATTGGCTTTGGCTTTCTTATCCGAAAAATTAAACCCGAAAATGATCAACAAAGCAGGCTATTGTTTTATGGCCGGCATTGTATTGTTCTCCGGTTCCTTATATCTTATTTCAACTGCCGGACTCATTGGTTTGAGTAGCATCAAATGGCTTGGACCCATCACACCCATTGGTGGATTGTTCTTCATGGCAGGATGGGTATTGATCATTGTTTCGGCATTAAAAAAGAAAGCATAATATGAATAGCAATTACTCCAAATACACACAATTACTGCGTAAGATTGCCGATGTGCAAAATGCAGCCAGTTTACTGAACTGGGATCAGGAAACCTATATGCCTGCAAAAAGCGCCACTTTCAGAGCACAGCAACTTTCTACGCTGGCGGGAATAGCGCATGAACTGGCAACTTCCAAAGAGATGGAAGAGGTTCTGAATGCCTTGGCGAATGATACCAGCTTGAGTGAAAAGGAAAAACGCAATGTAAAACAGTCCTTGAAGAATTTTAAGGATCATAAGAAATACACCACTGAGTTTGTAAAAGAGTTAAGTCAGACCATCTCAGAAACCTTTCAGGCATGGCACAAAGCAAAGGAGAACAATGATTTTGCATCCTATGCTCCTCATTTGGAAAAGCTGATCGGACTAAAACGCAAAGAGGCTGAACTGTTGGGCTATGAAGCACATCCGTATGATGCTTTATTGGATCAGTATGAGCCGGGCGCTAAAACAGCCGATCTGGAAAAGCTGTTTGCTGATGTACGCGAGCAATTGGTAGCTTTTGTAAAACAAATTGCTGCCAAGCCGCAGAATGAAGATGCGTTTATGTATCTGCATTATGACAAACAAAAGCAATGGGATCTGGGGATCGACCTGTTAAAACAAATGGGTTATGATTTTGAGGCGGGACGCCAGGATCTGTCATCGCATCCTTTTACTACCAATTTCAGTTGTGAGGATGTGCGTGTGACGACCCGTATCAATGAGAACGACCTGAATGAAATGATCTGGAGTTGTATCCATGAAGGCGGACATGCTTTGTATGAACAGGGATTGTTGCCATCGGAATATGGTTTACCATCGGGAGAATACATTTCACTGGGTATTCACGAGTCGCAATCGCGCCTATGGGAAAACAATGTGGGCAGAAGTTTGAACTACTGGAAATCGAACTTTCCGTTGATGCAACAATATTTTCCGGAGCAATTAAAGAACAGAACGGTGGAGGATTTTTACAAAGCGATGAACATTGTGAAGCCTTCTTTGATCCGTACTTCGGCAGATGAGTTGACCTATCATTTTCATGTATTGATCCGTTTTGAGATCGAAAAAGCACTGATAGAAGGGAAGCTGGCGGTAAAAGATCTGCCTGCCTATTGGAATGCCAAATACAAGGAATATTTAGGAATAGAAGTGCCAAACGATACACAAGGTGTATTGCAGGATATTCACTGGAGCCATGGCAGTCTGGGCTATTTCCCGACCTATTCATTGGGGAGTTTTTATGCCGCACAGTTCTTTGCGAAAGCAGGGCAGGAGATCCCCAATCTGGCAGCAGAAATAGAAAAAGGAAACATGCAGCCATTATTGAGCTGGTTGAGGGAAAAAGTACACCGTCATGGCAAATATTATACAGCCGAAGAATTGTGTGTTGAATTAACCGGTGAAAAGCTGAATTTCAATTATTTTATGGACTATGCGAAAGCCAAATATGGCTATCTGTATGGTTTGTAAATGAGGCTTCCAACAAGGAATTTATCAACAGGTATATTCTATAATCATTTTAAATAAATAGCCTATTTAACTGATTGTCATTATTTTAAATTTACTTATTTAAAGTTTTAAATTCGTTTAAAAACTTTAAATTATTTACTCAACGCAGTACAGCGTACAAAAAATGTTATTTTTGTGCTCTCAAAATCAAAGTATTTACCAAAAACACAAGAAATGAACGAATTTGGAATTAAGGCCAAAAATGCAAGCATTGCAAGTTTAGGTTTAGGAAATGTATCAGCAGCGTATTGGAATTTGAATCCTGCTGAATTAGTAGAAGAAACATTATTAAGAGGCGAAGGCGTATTAACAGATACCGGAGCATTGGCGGTTGACACAGGCGAGTTTACAGGTCGTTCACCAAAAGACAAATTTGTTGTATTGGATGAGAAAACAAAAGATTCGATCTGGTGGGGTGATGTGAATTTTAAATTCGATGCTGATAAATTTGATGTTCTTTACAACCGTGTATGTGCTTACCTTTCAGGTAAAGATGTATATGTACGTGATTCATACGCATGTGCTGATCCGAAATACAGATTGAACATCCGCGTAGTAACAGAGTATCCTTGGTCGAACTTATTTGCCAACAACTTATTCTTACGTCCAACACACGAAGAGATCTTGAGCTTCGATCCGGAATGGACCATTATCAATGCACCGGGCTTTAGAGCAACACCGGAAATTGATGGAACACGTCAACACAATTTCACCATCCTTAACATGACCAAAAAGATCATCTTGATCGGTGGTTCAGGTTATACAGGTGAGATCAAAAAAGGAATTTTCTCATTATTGAATTATATTTTACCACACGAAAAAGGTGTGTTATCAATGCACTGCTCTGCTAACATCGGTAAAGATGGCGATACAGCTATTTTCTTCGGTTTATCAGGAACAGGTAAAACAACGCTTTCTGCTGATCCAAACCGTGGATTGATCGGTGATGATGAGCATGGATGGAGCGAAACAGGAGTATTTAACTTTGAAGGTGGATGCTATGCAAAATGTGTTGACCTTACTAAAGAAAAAGAACCGGAAATTTTTGGTGCTGTTAAATTTGGTGCCTTATTAGAAAACATCGAGTTCTACGAAAACACAGCAACTGTTGATTTCCACAACATCTCTAAAACAGAGAACACACGTGTGGGATATCCGATCAACTTTATTCAAAATGCAGTGGAGCCATCTGTAGGAAACATTCCTAAGAACATCTTCTTCTTAACATGCGATGCGTATGGAGTTTTACCTCCGATCTCTAAATTAACTACCGGTCAGGCCATGTATCACTTCATCAGTGGTTACACTGCTAAGGTTGCAGGAACTGAGATGGGCATCACAGAGCCTACATTAACATTCTCTGCTTGTTTCGGAAAAGTATTCTTACCATTACACCCAACAAAATATGCGGAGTTATTAGGTGAGAAATTGAAAAAACACAAAGTAAATGTGTGGTTGGTGAACACCGGATGGAGTGGTGGTTCTTTCGGAGTAGGAAGCCGTATGAAACTTTCTTACACCCGCTCTATGATCACTGCTGCTTTAACAGGAAAATTAGACAACGTGAAATACGAAACATTACCAATATTCGGTTTACAAATGCCAACAGAATGTGCAGATGTTCCAACTGAAATATTGAATCCTCGTAACACTTGGAAAGACAAAGATGCTTACGATGCTACAGCAAATAAATTAGCTGCATCATTCGTGAAAAACTTTGAGCAATACCAAAGTGCTGCGAACGATGAAATTATGGCTGCTGCTCCAAAAGCTGCTGTTAATGCTTAATTGGCTATAATGTTTTATTAAATTATTTATAAGAATGCTCGATCGAAAGGTTGAGCATTTTTATTTTGATCAAACAACAAACACATGCATCTATTCTACACACCTGATATTACCCCCGGCACTTACACACTTTCCGAAGAGGAAAGCAAACATGCTATCCGTGTATTGCGCCTGGTGAATGGCGATCGTATTCAATTGATCGATGGCAAAGGAGGATGGTATGAAGCAGAGATCATAGATGATCATCAGAAACGATGCAGTGTTCAGATTCTTTCTCACACAGCCGAATTCAACAAACGCTCTTTTTATTTACACATTGCTATTGCACCCACCAAGAGCAACGACCGTACGGAATGGTTCATCGAGAAAGCAACAGAGACCGGAATAGATGAGATCAGTTTTATCGATTGTGATAAAAGTGAACGAGCAGTTATCAAACACGAACGTGTGGAGAAAGTAGCAGTATCTGCGATCAAACAAAGTGTGAAAGCGTATTTGCCGAAGCTGAATGAGATGAGTTCATTCAAAGCATTTATACAAACAAGCAAGACATTCGAAGGACAAAAATTTATTGCACACTGTCATGAACGTGCAGTGTTACCACATATCAAAACATTATATCAAGGCGGGAAAGATGTGTTGATCGCGATCGGACCCGAAGGTGATTTTTCAAAAGAAGAAGTGGCCTTGGCGATAGAAAACGGATTTCAGGAGATCAGTCTGGGAGTTGCCCGCTTACGTACGGAAACCGCTGCATTGTATGCCTGCACCGCTATGAATATCTTAAACGAAAAATAAGAACAGAACAATTGAAAATAAAAATGCCCCGCGTGAGCGAGGCATTTTTTGTTTGCTTTAGTTGAAACAATTATTTGTTAACTGTTTTAGCTAAGTCAGCACCAGCTTTAAATTTAGCTACTTTTTTAGCAGCAATTTTAATTGTTTTGCCAGTTTGTGGGTTACGACCGTTACGTGCAGCTCTTTTAGAAACTGAGAAAGATCCGAAACCTACTAAAGCTACTCTGTCGCCTTTTTTCAATGCTTTTGTTGTTGCGTTAACGAATGCATCTAAAGCTCTTTGAGCATCTGCTTTTGTTAATTTAGACTCTGCTGCGATTGCATCAACTAATTCTGCTTTGTTCATTTTAATTGTTTTTTAAGGGTTAAACATTTTTTTGTTGTAACTAAATTAGGCTACAAACTATATGTAAAGCAAGTATTTAGAGCAGAAATTAACATTTTGTTGATAAATCGCATTTTTGTTGAAAACCCCTGAAAGTGGACGATCCATGATCTTTCTCAAAAAAAGTGCATTTTTTTGAGAAATGAATACCTTTGCAGCTACATTCATTACAGTCATGACCGAGTTTAGAGAAGAGCTTCTGATCGCCATTACCACGCCTATTTACACCATTGTGATCGGGGCGGAGATCCTGTTCAGCTATTTGCACCATAAACATTATTATAGTGTAAAAGGGGTATTGGCCAATATTTACCTCTCGGCACTCAACTTCACACTCGACATACTATTGCGTGTGGTTTGCCTGTTTGTACTGAATTTCTTTTTTCAATACCGCTTTTTAGAAATAGAGAATGTGTATCTCTATTGGTTTGCTTTATTGATAGGACAAGATTTTATGTTCTACTGGCTGCACCGCATCGATCATTATTGTCGCTTATTCTGGGCGGTGCATATTACACATCATTCCTCCGAAGAATACAATTTAACAGTGGGCTTCCGCTCATCGGTATTTCAGCCTTTATACCGTTTTATCTATTTTATACCATTATCATTGTTTGGATTTAAAGGAGTGGACATCATGTTCATGTATGCGGCCACACAGATCTACGGTATCCTGATCCATACCCAAACCATTGATAAATTAGGCTTTTTAGAACATTTCCTTTCCACACCATCGCATCATCGTGTACACCATGCCAGCAATGTAAAATACCTGGATAAGAACATGGGTATGGTATTGATCATCTGGGATAAACTATTCGGCACATTCCAGACGGAAGATAAGGATACAAAAGTAGTGTATGGATTAACGGAAAACATTAAAACCTATCATCCTTTGAAAATGGTCTTCCATGAATGGGTCAATATTTTTAACGACCTAAAAAAAGCACCCAGCTGGAAAGCCCGTTTTATGTATGTATTCGGACCTCCGGGCTGGAGTCATGATGGAAGTAAAAAAACATCGCGTCAGTTGCGCGAAGAATTGTACCGTTCAAAATAAAGCAATTGAAATACTTCTCCTTCTTCCAAACAAAAAAAGGGATCTTCAGTCTGATCATATCCGGCTTGTTTATCTGGTTCCTCTTTTGTTTGCCCGATCCGCTTTTTAAAACACCTACCAGTACGGTACTCGAAGATAGCGAAGGGAAGTTATTGTCGGCAAGAATTGCAACTGACGGCCAATGGCGTTTTCCTTTAAATACTGCTGTGCCAGCTAAATTTGCCACCTGCATCATGCAGTTTGAAGACAAACAATTCTTTCATCACCGTGGCTTCGATCCTTTTGCATTTGCCCGTGCCATTGTACAAAATATAAAAGCGAAAAGAGTAGTGAGTGGCGGAAGCACCCTTTCCATGCAGGTGATACGACTTTCCAGAAAAGGAAAACAAAGAACCTTCTTCGAAAAATTCATAGAAGTGATCATGGCTTCGCGCATGGAGATGAGTTATTCCAAATTGGATATCCTGTCGTTATATGCTTCCAATGCGCCTTTTGGAAGTAATGTAGTCGGACTCGATGCAGCATCCTGGCGTTATTTTGGAAGAGAACCCAACAAACTCTCCTGGGCCGAATCGGCTACACTGGCTGTATTGCCGAATGCTCCCAGCTTGATCTATCCGGGAAAAAATCAGGAACGACTCTTAAAAAAACGTAACCGTTTGCTTGATCAGTTAAAAAAAGCCAATATCATTGATGATGAAACCTGTGAGTTGAGTAAGCAGGAACCTTTGCCACAAAAGCCGCATGCCATTCCACAACTGGCACCACATCTGTTACAACGAGCAGCAGCCGAAGGATACAAAGGCAAACGCATCCGTTCCACGATCAATGCCGGCATACAAGAAAGAGTAAATGCGATCGTAGAAAATCATCACAAACTATTACGTGCCAATGAAATTCACAATGCTGCTGCCATTGTATTGGATGTAAACACCGGAAATGTGTTGGCTTATATTGGTAATACCTCCAATGAAGATAAACCCGAATACGAAGGAGATGTGGATTGTGCCAATGCTCCCAGAAGTACGGGCAGTATCTTAAAACCATTTTTGTTTGCACAGATGTTGAACGATGGAGAATTATTACCTGCCACCTTGATCCCTGATATCCCAACACAAATTGCAGGATATGCCCCGCAAAATTACAACATGAGTTTTGATGGAGCGGTACCTGCCAAACGAGCCCTGGCAAGAAGTCTGAACATTCCCGCTGTGCGTATGCTGCAGAATTATGGCACCGAGCGCTTCTGTTTTAATTTAAAAAAAATGGGCATGAGCACACTGCGCTTTTCTCCCGATCATTACGGACTGTCGATCATATTGGGTGGAGCAGAAGGGAAGCTCTGGGATATTTGCGGCATGTATGCCAGCATGGCGCGCACATTGAATCATTATACAACTTATGGTGGAAAGTATTCCCCTGCTGATATTCATGCACCAAGATATATGCAGATGGAAGAAGAAACGAATGATGAACGAAGCAATACCGCACTATTAGATGCTGCTTCCATTTATCTCACTTTTGAAGCCATGGTAGAAGTATCGCGTCCCGATGAAGAAGCAGGCTGGAAATATTTTACCTCAGCCAATAAAGTAGCCTGGAAAACAGGAACCAGCTTTGGTTTCAGAGATGGTTGGGCAGTGGGTGTTACTTCAAAATATGTGGTAGGCGTGTGGACGGGTAATGCCGATGGGGAAGGCCGTCCGGGATTAACAGGCATTCAAACAGCAGCACCTTTACTGTTCAATATATTCAGTGTATTAAAACCCGGTAAGTGGTTCAACACACCTTACGATGAAATGGAAAAAATTCCTTTGTGCCGGCAGAGTGGAAGCAGAGCCAGCGATATTTGTGAACCTATCGATACAGTATGGATCCAGAAAGCTGGACTCCGCACCGAGCCCTGTAAATACCACCGTTTGATCCATTTGGATGAAAGCGGCAATTACCGTGTGAACAGTTCCTGCGAAGATGTGAGCAAAATGAAACATGTGAGTTGGTTTGTATTGCCACCCGCCATTGAATGGTATTACAAATCGAAGAATGTGAATTATAAAGAATTACCTCCTTTGCGCGAAGATTGTGAAGCAACAGGCTTGAATGCCATGGAGATCATTTATCCGAAACAGTTCAGTAAGATATATGTGCCTGTGGAGATAGATGGGAAGATGGGAAAAACAGTCTTTCAAGTAGCCCACCGTAAAGCGAGTAAGGTCATTTATTGGCATCTAGATGGAGCATTCATCGGAAGCACACAAAGCAACCATCAATTGGACATTGCGCCCGATGAAGGAGAGCACATACTTACACTGGTGGATGAAGATGGAGAATCACTCATTCAAAAATTTGAGATCGTAAGTAAGAGAAAATGATGCCTCTCTTTTAATTATTATTAATAGTTTTGTAAAGTAATACAAGGTTTATGAAAAAGATATTGGTCATAGGAGCGGGACGATCTGCTTCATCGCTTATAAAATATTTATTGGATCATGCTGCTGCTGAAAATTGGATGGTGACTGTTGGTGATGTATCGCTGGAATTGGTTCAACAAAAAACAAAAGCACATGCTAACTCAAGAGCGATCGCTTTTGATATCAATAATGATGCACAACGCGAAGAAGAAATTAAAAATGCGGATCTGGTGATCTCTATGTTACCGGCATTCATGCACATGAATGTGGCAAAAGATTGTGTTCGATTTAAAAAGCATTTAGCCACAGCATCCTATGTTTCAAAAGAAATGGCGGAGCTGAATGATGAAGCAGAAAAAGCGGGTATCATCCTGATGAATGAGATCGGATTGGATCCGGGTATCGATCATGCTTCGGCTATGAAGATCATTGATCATATTCATGCTAACGGAGGAGAATTAACATCCTTCAAATCGTATTGCGGTGGTTTGGTGGCGCCAGAAAGCAATGATAATCCATGGGGATACAAATTTTCCTGGAATCCGAGAAATGTGATCCTTGCCGGACAAGGCACTGCGCAATACATTGAGAACAAAGAATACAAATACATTCCTTACAACCGATTATATACACAGATCGATACCATTGAAGTGGAAGGTTACGGAAAATTTGATGCTTATGCCAACCGTGATTCTTTGTCGTACAGAAAACCCTATGGAATAGAAAATATTCCAACCATGTTGCGTGGAACGCTTCGTATGCCGGGCTATTGCAATGCATGGAATGTGTTGGTAAAATTAGGATTAACAGATGATACCTATAAAATAGAAGCCTCTGATAAAATGAGCTATGCACAATTGATGGCTGCTTATTTAACTGCAGGCAAGGGTTCCTTAAAAGAACGATTGATCCAATTCATGGGAGCAGAAGCTACCAAAGAATCCATTGAAAAGATCGAATGGCTGGAATTATTCTCCGATCGTAAGATCCGTGTTGCGAATGCGAGTCCGGCTCAAATACTGCAAGACTTATTGGAAGAGAAATGGAAGTTGAAGGAACATGATAAAGATATGATCGTGATGCAACATCAATTCGAATACAAGAATTCGAAAGGAGAATCAAAACGTATTGAATCATCATTGGTAGTTAAAGGAGAAGATCAAACCTATACAGCCATGGCCAAAACGGTGGGCTTACCCTTGGCGATCACTGCCAAACATATTCTAAAAGGAACGATCACACGCAAAGGTGTTGTGATCCCTACAACAAAGGATATCTATGAACCGGTTTTGAATGAGCTGGAAACAATGGGGATTACCTTTGTTGAGAAGGAATTCTAAAACGCCAGATAATAATCTTTTGTTAATTCTTTATACTCTTCGGTATAGGAATGACGTTCATCTTTTTCGATGATGATAGCACTTTCGGAGAAGCTGCGTGGAGTGAATTCAAAACGCATCAACCAGCGTTTTTCAGGTTTGTCGGCACGAGTGATCACACGTGTAAGCTTAGTCAAGTATAATTTATTCTCTAAAGCCAGATCACGGAATAGTTCACTTTCTTTAGTAGGTAAGATCACATAAAATTTTCCGGTCGGACTTAATAAACTCAACACACCATTTAATAAAGCATCATACGGTAATTGATCGGTATGGCGTGCATTGGTGCGTGCTTCTTCCGAAGCTTTGGAGGAGTCAACAAAATAAGGAGGATTGCTTACGATCAGATCATATTTACGATCACTTTCTTTAGCGAAATTTTGAAGGGAGATCTGTTGCACATCAATACGATCTTTCCAGTTGCTGGCATTTACATTTTCAGAAGCCTGAATAAAAGCATTCGGATCAATATCAATAGCATCGATCTTTGCGCCTGATTTTTGCGCCAGCATCAAAGCAATAATGCCTGTTCCTGTGCCAATATCCAATATGTGTTTTGCATTGGCAGTATTCACCCATGCTCCCAAAAGAACAGCATCGGTGCCTACTTTCATAGCACATTTGTCCTGATTGATCTTGAATTGTTTAAAAGCAAATGATTGGTTTGCCATAAAGATCCATTGCAATTTTAATTCAGAGTGTAGGAGTGAATTGGTTGCAATTGTTACATAAAGTTAGAATAATTTATCGTATTCCAAACAAAAACTTCATTTATTCCTCTTCATCAGATATTTCATCCTCCAGGTAAAGTTCGATCAATCCTTCGGGAGCCACCACTTGAATCTCCTTTTTGGTGCGGTCGATCTTCTTTACAAACTCATCTTTTATAGGTAAAAGAATTTCTTTTGTTCCTTTTTTGATCTGTAAAATTGCTTGTTGCGGAAAGTCGAGTACGGTCTCCACTTCACCAATGTTTCCATGGTGTGCATCGATCACAGCAAATCCGGGCACTTCATGATAATAGAATTTATTTCCTTTTAATTCAGGTAGGAGGGAGAGGGGCAAATAAAGACTTGTTCCCACAAGTTCCTGTGCTTTTTGTGTGGAATCGATCCCATCCAATTGCACCAGAGCCGAATTGCCACGCAGCTGAATATTGGTAATAAAAAATGGAACCAGTCCACCATTCAGCTCCATAAAAACGCTTTCCAGTTTTTGGTAACGCTTGGCATTGTCCACATCCAGTTGAAACAATACTTCGCCTTTAATTCCAACCGATTTGGAGATGTATCCTAAATTAAAACATTCGTTCTTATTCATGTCAAAGTGCTATTTTTTTATTATTTGAAGATGAGCATAATGCTGATTTCCATGCCATGAATACAATGCGATCATTTCATCCAATTGAAACGTCTTATTGTATTCCGGATGGATATATGTTCTTTGAAAATCACTCGCATTTAAGTTTTTCAATAAAATTACCCAGCGTTGGTGAATTAACTCGATCAGTTGAAGAGAACTTGAAATAGGTGTTCGTTCACTATCAATTAAATTGGCCCATTGATCCTGGTTATAGGGTTTAATTACGGGACTATTTTCAGTGAGTGTCAACTTTGTACGAATATAGGCATTCATGTGACTATCGGCAATATGATGAATGATCTGCTTGGCCGACCAGCCTCCATCACGGTATGAGCGGTTTAATTCTTCCTCCGAAAAAGTAGCGACCAATTCCTTTAATTTTTTCGGCAGCGCTTCAATTTCTTGAATATTCTTTTCATTATCAGCATTTGAATAGGTTTTCCCGTATTCAAATTTACCATTGGGATATTTTAATTGTTCCATCATCAGCGAATAAAAAAAGGCAGTCGAATGATCAACTGCCTTTTTTGAATGTATAAAAAATGATTATGCTTCCGCTTGTGGAGCATCTGCTTCAGGAGCAGCAGCTTCTTCTGTTGCAACAGGTGCAGCAGCTTTCGCAGCGATCTTAGCAGCTTTTGCATCTTTAGCAGCAGCTTCAGCAGCCATACGGTTTTTGTAAGCATCTTTCTTAGCGTTCGCTAATTTGTCAACTTTACCGCTGATCTTTGTTTCTTTTTCTGACAACCATTTTGCAAATTTTGCATCAGCTTGTTCTTGTGTTAAAGCACCTTTTCTAACACCACCTTGTAAGTGGTTCTTGTACATTACTCCTTTGTAAGAAAGGATAGCACGACAAGTGTCGGTAGGTTGAGCACCATTGTTTAACCATGTTAATGCTTTATCAGCATCAAGGTTAATGGTTGCAGGATTTGTAGTTGGGTTGTACGTACCAATTTTCTCAATGAATTTACCATCACGAGGTGCACGACCATCCGCAATTACAATGTGGAAAAAGGCAGCACCTTTTTTACCATGTCTTTGTAATCTAATCTTTACTGGCATTTTGTTTGAATTTAATTGTTAATAAATTGTTTTTCCCTTTTGGGAGCACGAAAGTAGGAAAATATTTTGAACTGACAATGCTTTTGCATGATTTTCTTACCTAAAATGTTCATTTTCTTGCGTATCGTTTTCTATTGACCGTTATTTTTTGAAGATGAAAGGGCTAAAAATATTGTTAAATGTTAATATTCAAACTTTTATTCGTAGTTTTGCAAAAATTTAAACCTTATCATACCTATGTCAAATCCAACAACATCTATTTTAGTTCCTATTGATTCTACTGAACAAACCATTATTGCATTAAGCCAGTCGTATAATTTAGCCCGTTTAACCAACTCTAAAATTGTGTTATTGACCATTGAAGAGGGAAATGCTGCAGAAGCACAAAAGAAATTGGACGAATTAGCAAAAGAAGCTTCTGCTAAATCTGGTCAGCCGGTTGAAACAATGGTTCGTAAAGGAAATGTGTACGAAGAGATCAACAAAGTAGCGGATGTATTGAATCCATTATTTGTAATGATCGGTTTATCTTCTAAGATCTCTTTAAGCAAGATCATCGGACAAAATGCATTCAAAATGGTGCGTGAGTCGAAACACCCAGTAATCACTATCCGTGGAAAAGTTCACAGAGATGGTTGCAAAACGATCTTATTACCACTTGACTTAACCAAAGAAACACGTGAGAAAGTAAATAAAGCAGTAGAGTTAGCAAAAATATTCAATGCGGATATCCGTGTGATCTCCATCTTAACACAAAAAGATGAAGAGTCAGAAAACAAATTGATCTCTTATTCTAACCAAGTATGGAAGCATATTAAAGATGAAGGAGTTCGTTGTACTATTAAAACACTACGCGGTCACGATATCCCTCAAATGGTTATGGATTACGGACATGAAGTAGAAGCTGATATCATCTTAATTATGAGTAAAGCAGAGTTGAGCATGAAAGAATTCTTTATTGGAACTGTAGCTCAACGTATCATCAATGAAAGCGATATTCCTGTATTGAGTTTCCGTCCGATGGAGAGAAAAGATACTTCGGTATTTAATCCATACTAGACAGAACTGATAATAATTCATTTTAAAAGCCCTTTGAAAAACTCAAAGGGCTTTTTGTTTATTGCCAATTTAAATGCAGCAGAAGTATCAAAATGTATCTAAAATAAAAAAGCCTCCTCGTAAGAGAAGGCTTTTTTATTTGCTTTAGTCGATGACTATTTGTTAACAGCTTTTGCTAACTCAGCACCAGCTTTAAATTTAGCTACTTTTTTAGCAGCAATTTTAATAGCTTTACCAGTTTGTGGGTTACGACCAGTTCTAGCAGCTCTTTTAGAGATAGAGAAAGATCCGAAACCTACTAATGCAACTCTGTCACCTTTTTTAAGTGCTTTTGTTGTAGCGTTAACGAATGCATCTAAAGCTCTTTGAGCATCAGCTTTAGTCAATTTTGATTCTGATGCGATAGCATCAACTAATTCTGCTTTGTTCATTTGATTAGTTTTTTAAGGGTTAAACATTAATTAATTACTTGAACAGGAACAAAATTAATACAAATGAGTGTTCGTGCAACATTCAGAGCTAAAAAAGTGCAAAATTGTTGATAAATCGTGTTTTTGTTAATAACTGTGTCCGAAATGGTATATATAGTTGCGTTTGACAAACTTTAAACACCGAATACATATATATAGTTAAAAAATAGGAGGAGGTAGGCTGAAGAAGAGCGGAAAATATATGTACTTACATGGATTTAAATTCCCTTAACAATCACACTACTTTCCAGCTTCCTGCCATCGGAAAGCCTCTCAAAAACTCAGCTGCAAGTAATCGCTTTTTTCCGGCCAACTGAAGATCGTCAATATGTATAAAACCGCCTTTTACGGCTACCTTCAATCCGGCTGAAGTCTCAACAACTACAGTAGCTACAGGTAAATCGTGTACAACCGCTTCTTTTCTTGTTTTAAAAACTTTAATGGAAAGGAGTTTCCCATCCGGTCCCTGAAGTTCGGTAAATGCGGTAGGGTAGGGACTCAAACCTCTTACCTTATTATGGATCGCATCAAGCGTTTCTGTCCAGTCGATGCGACAATCCTCTTTGAATATTTTAGGTGCATGCTTTTCCTCTTCTCCCTTGGCCAATAATTCAGCCTGATCGATCTGTGGATAATTCCCTGCTTCAATGGCTTTTACTGTTTTTAAAACCAGCTCCGAACCGATCATCATTAAACGATCGTGGATATCACCTGCAGTTTCGTTCTCACCAATAGGCGTAAGTTCTCTATAAATGATCTTTCCGGTATCGATCTGATGTTGCAGAAAGAAAGTGGATACTCCCGTTTCGGTATCACCATTGATCACCGCCCAATTGATAGGAGCTGCTCCACGGTAACGTGGTAATAAAGATCCATGAAGATTAAATGTTCCTAAACGCGGCATACTCCACACTACTTCGGGCAACATTCTAAAAGCAACGACTATTTGCAAATCGGCATTCAAAGCTTTTAACTCCTCTAAAAACTCCGGTGCTTTTAATTTTTCAGGCTGAAGAATATTTAAACCTTTTTCTAAAGCATATTTTTTTACGGCCGATTGTTGCAATTGCTGACCTCTCCCTGCAGGCTTATCAGGCACGGTGATCACCCCCACAATATTATAATTATTCCGCACCAGAATATCCAACGACTCCACAGCAAATTCAGGAGTGCCCATAAAAACAATTCGCAACTGACTCATTTTTGTTATGTTTGCTTTAGAGTTCAAAACTAAAAATATTTTCTCGCTAAATGAATTATTCAAAAAATATAAAACTGATCGCAGGACCTCTTTTAGCGTTTATACTTTATTTGTCTGTTGATCTGGTTCCGGGCAAGCCTGAAGTAACGGGCATGGCAGCCATCACCGTTTGGATGGCTTGGTGGTGGCTTACAGAAGTTGTTCATCTAGCGGTTACTGCTTTATTGCCGATCATTCTCTTGCCTTTACTGGGTATTGCCGATAGTAAAACGGTAGCTTTTCAATACATGGATCCGATCATCTTCTTGTTTATAGGTGGATTCATCATAGCCTTTGCCATCGAAAAATGGAAATTACACCAACGGATCGCATTGAAAATATTAATGATCGTGGGAACCAGTCCTTCCCGCATTTTATTAGGTGTCATGCTCACATCCTACCTTATTTCTATGTGGATATCAAATACAGCAACAGTCATGATGCTCTTATCAGCCGTATTAGCACTGATCGTTCAAATTGAACAGCATTTTAAAAGTGAGCATCATTCCCATCGTACTGCCAGTGCCTTATTAATTGGATTAGCGTATGCAGCCACCATAGGAGGGATGGCAACTTTAGTTGGAACACCCACCAACATGATCTTTTTAAGAGAATACACCGAGAAATTTCCCATGAACAACGACATGAATTTCTTTGCTTGGTTCAAGATCGGACTCCCTATTTCTTTCGTATTATTAGTAATTTCTTTTTTCATCATTAAGTCCATTTTTATTAAACGTGAAATGAAGCTGGCGGTGGAGAAGAACTATTTCAAAGATGCTTACCAACGTTTAGGAATCATTACTTATGAAGAGAAAATCGTTTCGGTACTTTTTATTCTGACAGCTGTTTTGTGGTTTACACGAGCAGATATTGACTTTGGAGGATTCACCATGAAAGGTTGGAGTAATCTCTTTGAAAAGAAAAACTATTTACAGGATAGTACTGTCGCCATTTTTATGGCAATCTTATTGTTCATTATTCCATCTAAGTCGGAAAAGGGAAGAGCATTGATCATTTGGGAAGATGCAAAACGATTACCATTTGATATTGTACTGTTATTCGGAGGAGGATTTGCCTTGGCCAAAGGATTTGAGATTTCCGGTTTATCAACTTGGCTGGCTTCACAATTACATTTTTCAGCCGATACCAATATCCAATTACTTGTACTCGGCATGTGTGTATTGATTGCGATCATCAGCGAATTTGCTTCGAACGTGGCTTGTATTCAATTAATGCTTCCCATTTTAATTGCCTTGATCCATTCTATGCAATTGAATCCTTTATTACTCTTAATTCCTGCAACCTTAGCTTCTTCTTTAGGATTTATGTTGCCGGTAGCAACAGCCCCCAACACGATCGTTTTTGGCAGTAATAGATTAAGAGTAAAAGATATGCTCGTTACCGGTTTGATCATTGACATTGTGGGAATCATTCTCATAACAATAGCAACTTTTTTCTTTTAAGTTTAACATACAAAACATTCAACCATTAATTTTTATTTCATAATATTGCTTTACAAACACATAAAAACACCATGAAAAAAACAATACTACTTGCAGCCTTTGCTATTTTAACGACAGGCATCGCTAAATCTCAGGATAAAGCATTTGAAAAAGGAAACATCACCTTCGACTTAGGAGCAGGTTTTGGTTTATATGGAACCAAAACACACATGGAGGAAAATAAGTATGCTTACACTTGGAATGGATCTGGTTTTAGCAAGGTAGTAGTTGGAAAAACAACAAAAGACACCACTGATGGAGCAGGTTCAGGAATATTTCCATTGAAGGTAGAATACGGTGTTACCAACTGGTTAGGAGTAGGTGCCCGTTTTGCCTATTCCAACTGGATCACTGAAAAAGACTCGGTGAGCGGGTTGAAAGCAAAAGCAACATCCTTTGATGCCGGTGTAATGGTGAATTTCCACTTAGTAAAAAGTAAGCGCTTTGATATGCCGATCAGTTTAACATTAGGATACTCCAATTTTAAATACTTGGCGAATGATCCATTGAATGGTATGGCAAAAGATAATGGTATCAATTACGGAATAGGCTTATTACCTAGGATCTATTTTGGTGATCATGTGGGTATGTATTTTAATGTGGGATATGCAGGATACAGTTATCCAAGTCTACACTTTTCGAACAGCAACGATTCCAACTTAAATGATGATAATGGTTGGAAACAAAGCATCAAAGGTGGTGGTATCAATATGGGAATAGGCTTGATCGGTAAGTTCTAAGAAACATTCATAAAAAAGCCCCTTGAAATTCAAGGGGCTTTTTTTATTTAGTCATCCGTAGGTTCCGGAGCTTTTTGGAAATTCGCTTTTTTAGGTTTGATCTTTTTGATGAACAACACATTGATGATCTCATCGTCAAGTGTAATGATTGGTTTTGACATGCCGTTGGTGATCGTAATAGGGAAGTTATCACGTAATTTCTTTACCACTTTTTCGTAGGTATTGTTCTCCAAAAGGATATACATAGCAACCACTTTCCCTTCTTTTACTTCGCATTTTCCATTATAACACTGCGCATCGCTACCGTTACGGAAGGAGATGATCACATCATTATAAGTACCGTCCGCCACTTCATCAGCTCCGCGTTCTTCAAACTTTTGAGCCCATTTTAAATAGCAATTACTATTCTCATCTACATTCTTTGCAGATGGTTGTGCATTTGAATAAAATGCGATCGTCAATAAAAGAGAAAGGGATGTAAAGATCTTTTTCATAGAATAATTATTTGGTGCAAATTAATAAATAATTGTTGATAAATGTAAAATTTATGATCGGATTTTCAACTACTGTGCCAAAGATAATTTTCTTGAATTAAGAGGGGCTTTTTTTTGTGAACATTCATTAATTTGTATCTTCGTTTCCTCAAACAGTAAAAAAATATGAGCAAAGCACTTATTGAGCAAAATCTGAAAGAAGCAGCCCTGATCCTGGAGCAGTTTCTGACAGATGGCAACATCAGTAAAATAGAGCAAGCCGGAGCGATCATGTCTGCCGCTTTAAAGCAGGGGAA
>JAEUTU010000016.1 GCA_016786925.1 Bacteroidia bacterium | reverse complement strand
TTTAAATATAAAAAATACAATCATCGCAGGGGCAGCTCTATTGTCTGTATCTGCTCTAAATGCACAGGATGTTCACTTCTCTCAATTTAGAGAAACACCGGTGTTCTTAAATCCCGGTCGTACAGCTCTTGATAGAGATGTACGAGTGATCTTGAATTATAAAGATCAATGGAGAAGTGTAGCGTCACCTTATAAAACTTTTGGGTTCTCGGGCGAATTAGCCGTTGCCAAAAAGAAAAACAAAAATGCACATTTAGGAATTGGCTTGACTGTTTTTTCTGATAAATCGGGTGATTCTAATATGGGAATTACAGTTGGGACATTAAATGTTTCTGCTATCATTAAGACAGGTGAGAACAGCTCCATAGGTGTAGGCTTGATGGGTGGTTTCGGTCAGCGCTCCGTTAGTTATTCTGCTTTACGTTGGGAAGAACAATATCAGAATGGAGCATTTGATGCCGGCAATACATCCAATGAACCTACCGGTGCTACCAGCTATACATTGCCAGATGCTGCAGCCGGTATTGCCTGGAGTTATGGGAAAGGAGAAAAATATATTTCTGCTAATAATGGTGTAAGAGCTACAGTTGGCTTTGCTGCACATCACTTTGGATTTCAGAAATATTCTTTCTACAAACAAACAGGAGAAAAATTGTTCTCTAAGTATGTTGGTCATGCCAATGTAGATATCGGAATCGCGAATTCTAATTTGATCATTGTGCCGGGAGTTATGTTCACTATGCAAGGTCCATCGAAAGAGATCGTGGCTGGAACGATGTTTAAATATGTGCTTTCAGAAAATTCAAAATATACAGGCAATAAAAAAGGTTCTGCTATCGGTATTGGTGTAGATTACCGTTTTGGCGATGCTGCTATTGCTACATTAATGTATGAGTTTTCTAACTTTGCAATAGGTGCCGGATACGATTTTAATTTATCTAAATTAAAAACAGTGAGTTCTGCCCGTGGTGGATTTGAGATCTCCTTACGTTTTGTAAGTCCGAATCCATTTAATGTAGGTGCTAATAAATCACGTATTTAAGAAATAGCCTCAATATAATTTATGAAAAAGCTACTACTAACAGGCTTATTTACAGTATCATCTATTGTTGCATCTTGGGCGCAGATAACCGAAGAAAAAACAATAGGTGATACACTTAAAGTGACGATCAAAAATATTGGTCAGGAGATCAATTCTACTTTTCCTGATTATTCTTCGGTGATATCTGCTGATGGAAAGATCATGTTCTTTACATCGCGCAGACCAAGCACAGAGAAGGATATTAAAAAGAATAAAGAAGGGTTGGAGAAGATCTATTTCTCAACATACAGTGATAAACAAAAAAAGTGGAATCCTGCTACTTCTATTCCAGAGCCGGTGAATGCACCTGGAAGACATAATTCCAATATTGCACTTTCTAATGATGGATCATGGTTATTGATCTATCGTGATGATGAAAATGGGAATGGCGATATTTATGAATCACGACAAAAAGGGATCACCTGGTCGGAGCCAACAAAACTTCCGGAGCCTGTGAATTCAAAAAGTCATGAATCATCTGCCAGTATTGCTCCTGATGGAAGAACGATCTATTTTGTGAGTGATCGTCCGGAAGGCAGTAAAGGCGGTCGTGATATCTGGTATTGCACCAAAGATGAAAATGGTAAATGGGGCAAAGCAATTAATATTGGGGAGCCTATCAATACAAAAGATGACGAAGAGGCTGTATTCATTCACCCTGATGGTAAAACACTTTATTTCAGTTCTACACGAAAAGGTGGCTTGGGCGGTTACGATATTTATATGACCACCAATGAAAGAGGCTTGTGGAGTACTCCGGTAAATATGGGTGCACCTATCAATACAGCTGATAATGACCTGTTCTTTGTGTTGACGGCAAGTGGTAAAACTGCATATTATTCTTCCAGCAGAAAAGGCTCTTTGGGTGAGAAAGATGTATTTGAGATCAACTTTACAGCTTTGGAAAAGAAGAAAGACAAAGGTCCGCGATTGGCTTTGTTGAAAGGAAAGATCTATGATGCAAAGACCAAACAACCAATAGAAGCAACCATTGAATTAACGAACGTAAAAACAGGAGATAAGGTTTCTAATTTTACTTCGAATAGCCAGTCGGGTAGTTATATGGTAAGTTTACCTGCGGGCGTCAATTACGGGATCTATGTTTCCGCTAATGGTTATCTGTTTCACTCCGAAAATTTTGATATGCCCGATGCACAGGAGTATATCGAGATCGAAAAAGATATTTATTTGAATAAGATCGAAAAGGGTGCAAAGATCGTATTGAACAATATTTTCTTTGACTACAATAAAGCAACCTTACGGAGTGAATCTTTTTCTGAATTAGGACGTGTTGTAAAAGTGTTGAATGAAAATCCGAGTATTCAAATTGAGATCTCCGGACATACCGATACACGTGGAAGTGCAGAATACAATCAAAAATTGTCGGAAGACCGTTCTAAGTCGGTGGTCGACTATTTGATCAAACAAGGTGTTGCTGCAAGCCGTTTGAAATATAAAGGATATGGTGAATTACAGCCGATCAATTCCGATGCTGTGATAGAGGCCGAGCCTCTTGAAACACGAAAAGAAGAGTTGCATCAGCAGAACAGAAGAACAGAATTTAAGATCTTACAATAAAAAAGAGGTGTCAGTCGACACCTCTTTTTATTTTACACTGATCCCTCTTTTTTCTGAATCATAGATCAGGATCGAATACCAGATAACACCCACAATATACATTCCTGCCGTGATCAAAAAGATGTTGACGTATCGTACGTCCAGATGACGCAAAATGCCAAAAACAACTGCGCTGAAATAGGTGGAGCCTGACCAGATCGCTGACGTTAATGCGCTCGTCATTTCCCTGTTCTTTTCACCCACATAGTTCATGGTGATCTCGGATGTCATCGGTGCAGCTGTATTCATTAATGGCTGACGAAGCAGATAGAAGATCACCGCAACATAAACAGCAATACTGTATTCACTGTAATATTGAGTAGTAGCCATAATGATCAATGCAATGATCGCTAACGATTGTGTGGTTGGTACCGCTTTTTTATAGCCATATTTCTTTTTGATACTTGGAACAAGCATCGCAATATATGTTACAAGACAAGCTGCTAAAAAATTGATAACAGAAATGGCTGCCGTACTCATGTTGTGTACATTCGAAAAGAACAAGCTGATAAATGGAATGGTGAATCCGGCTCCGATAGCAATGATCGTTGTTGGAGTAAGTGCTTTGATGATCAATTTCCAGTCATAGTCACGGATAGACGCTTTTTTCTTCTCTTGAGGAGTAGGCACCTGTTCTTCTTTTTTAATTTTCATCACAAAATGCACTCCAATGAATCCAATGATCGCAATGGCAAATAATAAATTGCGTTCATTGAATAAGTCAGGATCGATCTGATTAAAAACCGCAACGATCAAGCTACTAATGATACTTGCCAAACTCCACATCACATAATTCAGTGTGATGGCAAGGGTATGTTGCTCGCTGGGAGCATTTCGAAGGATATAGGGTAAAACCGGTATTTGAATGAAGGTATAGCACGTTCCCCATAGTAAATGAGCGATGAGGATCAAACTCATATAATGCAAATGAACACCTACTAAAATTAAAAATCCAAATAGAGGAACACCAATTGCTGCTACATAAAACAGCGGAAGGATCTTTCTGTTCTTAATATAAATACCTAATGAAACAGCCAGGGCTAACATTCCAAAATAGCGATAGGAAGTGAAGTGAGCATATTCTGCATCGGAGTATCCTTCTGTTTTCATGTAGAGTGGGAGGATAGCAACAAATGCAACATTGATCAGCTGAACAAAGAACTCAACAGCGATCAGATTTAAAATAGGCTTATCTAATTTGGAATAGTCTTTAATAAGGGAAAGCATATTTTATGGTAACTCTTTTATTGTTGTTTCCACGTAGGAAATAATATCATTTAATTGTTTAGGTTCAAACCATTTGATCTGTTCATCTCTTCTAAACCAGGTAAGCTGACGTTTGGCAAAGTTACGGGTATGTTGTTTGATCAAGTCTACCGCTTCGTTTAGTGACATTTTTCCTTCTAAATGATCAAACAGTTCTTTATATCCAACAGTTTGCAATGCATTTTTGTTTTTAAAAGGGATCAGTTGTTTCACTTCTTCCAACAAGCCTTGTTGCATCATTACATCTACCCGCTGATTGATACGATCATACAACTCTTCTCTATCTGTATTCAATCCGATCTTGATGCACTTGAAATTTCTTTCTTTTTTTGCTCCTGTTCGTTGCTTGCTGTAGGGCTGCCCTGTACTTAAACAAACTTCCAAGGCTCTTAATAAACGTTGCGGGTTGTTAAGATCCACCTGAGTATAATAGTCAGGATCAAGTTCTTTAAGCTGTTCTTGAAGTGCTTTTATTCCCTGTGTTTGATAGGTTTCTTCCAGTTGTTTCCGGATCTTCTCATTGGCTTCGGGCAACTCATCCAATCCATTGCATACAGCATCTACATATAATCCCGATCCGCCTACTAAAAGAACAAGATCTTTTTCTTTGAAAAGTTGATCCAGCAATTGTATAGCATCTGTTTCATATTTCCCAACGTTGAAGTCTTCTGAGATAGAGTGGGAGTCGATAAAATAATGAGTAAGGCCCTGCATCTCCTCCTGTGTAGGTTTGGCAGTTCCAATGCTCATTTCCTTGAAAAATTGCCTTGAATCGGCAGAGAGTATACTCGTATTAAAATGTTTTGCCAGTTGAATACTTAAGGCGGTTTTACCTATGGCTGTTGGTCCGGCAATAACAAGGAGTGTTGGCGTATGTTTCACCTAAAGGGAAGTATTGTTTGAAAAAGGTAAGAATTAATACTCTTCTTTCCCTTCATCAAAATGTTCATTGTCGTCAAATTCAGAAGCTCCAAAATCTTCTTCCTCATTGCTTTCTTCTTCTGTTTCTTCTTCTTCACCTTCTTCGCCCTCTAATAAAGCTGTTTCGTCTTCGCTGTGTGCGCTAGCATAAGCTTCATCATCACCATGTTCTTCATCATCAAAATCTTCATCGTCTTCATCAACAGGAGCAGCCATATTGCTTGCTTTGTATTGTTTAGGAGCTTCACCGGCCGATTTTACGATTTTAGGATAACTGATCTTGGCATCATCCGCTACGATCTTGATCAACTCCACTAAGAAAGTCCAGCCTGTTTTCAGATCATACACATATACGAATTTTTGATGAGGGTCATCTATCAAAGCAGCCATTTTGCATTTGTTCATTTGGCGCTTAGGAGGCATTTTTTTTAATGCACGTAATTCTTTTTCATCATCACTGATTGGACGAAGGGTGATCTCGTCACCTTTTCTGAAATAATCATCACTGATATAGAAAGAGGCATCATGCAAATTGTCGAAACCGATGGATTGCACGATCACATTATGAAAATCTTCAAAATTTTGAGTGGATTTGATCTCTATCTCA
>JAEUTU010000013.1 GCA_016786925.1 Bacteroidia bacterium | reverse complement strand
ATTGATGCCGATTCGATCATTTATCCGGATACGATGTACAAAAACTTTAATCCTGAAGTGCAATTTTCCAACGCATCATCTTTAACGTTCGGTATCTCTTGTGGGTACAGCTATACGTTCGTATTCTTTAAGCATTGGTTTGCCAACATCACAACGGTTCCCGGTATTTCTTTGCAGGAATTTTATAGTATCAATGCCTTCGATAAAAAAGCTTACAATCGTTTTTCAACCAGCTTTTCACTTCAATCCCGTTTTTCAATTGGATACAATAAACGAAGTTATTTCATAGGCATTTCATGGATCAATAATAATTTTTTGATCAGTGATAGTCCCGCATCAACCGTTAATTATAAGTTTGGAACCTTCCGTTTTTATTACGGTCACAGGTTCGATCTTAGGAAATATTTGAAACGGAAGTTTTAGATAGAGAATCCTAAATTGATCCCAAAAACCAAGTTTACATTCGAGTTAAAAAATGCACCAAAATCTTCCTGGTCAAATGGTTTTACATTAAAAGTATTACTGTGATAATAAACTGTATTCTTTTTATAGCCTAAACCTCCGTAAACATCAAACGTTAGCCTATTTTTCTTGCCCGCCTGCGCACCAATGATCATGTTGATGTTGTATTGTCGTATGTCATAATAGGCCGTTTTTAGATATCTGGCCGAGCCGATCGCGATGTTGATGGTTGTGTAAGAAACTAATGGAGCCACATAGAATCCATATGGACTGTGGTGTCTTCTATTGACCAGGTAAAATTTATGAGCATATTGCAGTCGCCACCCGCTTACTTTAAACCCAAACCGATTGGTTAAACTGTTGGGAGTATTTTTATCGATTTGATTAAATATTATGTTTTTTCCCATAATGGAAAATGCTATCTGTTCAGATTGAGTTCTGTTACTGGGCATTTCTACCATTATTCGATATTCCGATGAAAAGGGCAATACTCCACCAT
Source organism: Bacteroidia bacterium (assembly GCA_016786925.1). Classification (GTDB taxonomy): domain Bacteria; phylum Bacteroidota; class Bacteroidia; order 2-12-FULL-35-15; family 2-12-FULL-35-15; genus 2-12-FULL-35-15. Next base: position 17,596 of record JAEUTU010000013.1, on the reverse strand, counting down.
ACAAAAGTGCCGTTGGACTTGTTTTGAAAACAGTAGGCTGATAAGGATATTTTTTCTTCTCTTTTACTACTGTTTTTACAACGATCGTATCACCTAATGTCATCCCTATCCCCAAGATAGGGAATAGCAACATAAGGATGGAAAATGATAGAATCGTTTTGTTAAACATTTTTATTATATAGCATATCTTGCCGATGGGGCGGTTGATTGACTTGCAAAATCATTTTTTAGATACTTGTAATATCCTGTAATAGCTATCATTGCAGCATTGTCTGTGCAATATTCAAATTTAGGAATATATACTTGCCAACCATACTCTTTTTCATAGTTTAATAATGTTTGTCTTAAGCCACTATTGGCGGACACTCCACCTGCTATCGCGATCTGATGGATGCCTGTTTGAGCAACAGCTTTTTTTAGTTTTGCCATCAGTATGTCAATGATCGTAGATTGGATGGAGGCACAAATATTCGCCATGTTCTTTTCTTTGAACTCCGGATCTTTTGCACATTCATTATTGATAAAATTCATGAAATTTGTCTTTAGACCACTGAAACTAAAATTTAGATCGGGTATCTGTGGCTTTGAAAATTGAAAGGCTTTTGCATCACCCTCTTTAGCATATTTATCGATCAGAGGACCGCCCGGATAGGGTAGATTTAAGATCTTAGCCGCTTTATCGAATGCTTCACCTGCTGCATCATCAATCGTTTCGCCTAACACAACCATGTCGAAATGATCCTTTATGAGCACAATTTGAGTGTGCCCGCCACTTACCGTTAAGCAAAGAAATGGAAACGAAGGGTGTTTACCATTATTAGCATCCTCAATAAAATGTGCTAAAATATGTCCTTGCATGTGATTGACTTCAATGAGCGGAATGTTTAGTCCCATTGAGAATGCTTTCGCAAATGAGGTGCCCACCAGCAATGAACCCATAAGTCCCGGGCCTCTTGTAAAGGCTACTGTATCCAACTCTTCCTTCTTTATATTGGCTTTTTTTAAGGCTTGATCTATAACAGGGATAATATTTTGTTGATGGGCTCTGGAGGCCAACTCCGGAACAACTCCTCCATAGAGTTGATGCACCTGCTGGTTGGCAACAACATTGGCAAGTATTTTGCCGTTTTGTATAACAGCAGCAGCTGTATCATCACACGATGATTCAATACCTAATATAGTGATGGTTTTGCTCATAATTCTTAACTTCGTACCGCATTTGCGGTACGGCAATTAAAACAAAGGTATTAAAAAACTAGCTTACATATTATTCAGGATCCTGGCAATAATCGTTTTTATTGTTGTGGTTCTTTTTTTAACGATCCAGGTCGCTTCTGTTCAAACATTTGCCGGGCATAAATTTGCTGAATATTTGTCGGAAAGATTGAATACAAAGGTGGAGATCGGGTCTATTCGTTTCTCCTTTTTTAAGCGACTCGAGCTTACTGACGTATTTGTAAGGGATCTTCATAATGATACTCTGCTTTATTCACAGAAACTAAATGTAGGGTTGAAAGATATTGATCTTGAAAATGGAATTGTCAATATTCGTTCAGTTTCGGTTTTAAACACAAAAGCCAAATTGATCAAGTATGCAGCAGACGAAGATTTTAACTTTCAATTTATAATTGATGCTTTTGCATCTAAAACACCTAAGCCGAAAACAAAATCACCGGATCTGTTTTTGAGATGTGATGAAGTAACATTCGTTAATACTGATTTTTCTTTTAAAAATGAACATGACACGCTGCATTCAAGAGGGATCAATTACTTTGATTTGAGAGTTCGCAATATAAATGGGCATGTTTCTGATATTGCCATTGAAAAAGATACGATCAGGGGAACGATCAACTACTTGGCTGGTATTGAAAAAAGTGGTTTTACACTTAATGACTTCAGTAGTTATGTCAGAGTTAGTCCTATCGAAATCCAGTTGGATGAGTTAAAGATAAAAACTCCGGAGAGTGATATAGAAACGGATCTATCCTTTAAATACAGTACATACCGTGATTTTAGAGATTTTATCGAAAAAGTAAAATTCAAGGCGGAGTTTAAAAACTCCATTCTTGAAATGAATGATATTTCTTATTTTGCTGATGATCTGCATGGGCTCTATCAGCGGATAGATGTTTCCGGGAAAGTAAGTGGTACTGTTTCCGATCTGAGAGGCAGAGGTTTAAAGTTAAATATTGGCAAGTCAACAAAGTTTGATGGTGATGTAACGCTTACAGGATTGCCAAAGATCGAAGAAACATTGATCTATCTTTCTGTGAAAAGTTTAACAACTAATTATAAAGATCTTACCCAGTTACCAATTCCTCCTTTCGATAAGCAAAAAAAGCTGGAATTGCCTTCTAATATTGCTTATTTAGGTGATATTCATTTTAAAGGAACATTCACCGGTTTGTATAATGATTTTTATGCTTATGGTGATTTGAATTCGGCATTGGGGGCATTGTCTTCAGATATCGCAGTACGTCATGATTATGAAAAAGATAAAGAATTCTATAAAGGAAAATTAAAATCGATCTCTTTTGATTTTGGGAAATTTCTAAGTGCGAATACGCTCGGAAAAGCGACTGTGAATGTCGATATTGATGGAGAAGGATTGACGATCGCTGACCTGAAAGCGAAGCTGACAGGTACTGTCAATAGTGTTGATTTTAATAATTATAATTATAAAAATATTGTGATCGAGGGTGATGTTGCCAATGAGATCTTTAAAGGGAAATTGAATGTAAAAGATGATAACATTGATTTTGATTTTATTGGTAATGTTGATTTTACAGGATACCTTCCTAAACTTGACTTTATTGCAACACTCAACAAAGCTGATCTGGCTGCGCTAAACTTTGTAAAAACAAACAGCAAGACCGATCTCTCTACACAGATATTTATTAATGTAACAGGAAATACGATCGATAATTTGATCGGGAATATCAACTTCGATAATACGATCTACAAACAGGATGATAAGACTTATAAATTGAGTGTGTTTAATCTGACTACTGAGCAATTCGGCAGTAAAAAAGTGCTAAAACTCAATTCCGATTTTGCCGATGTGAAACTTTACGGAAATTACAGTGTGCTGGAACTTCCTAAGTCTCTTGAGAAATTAATGAGTAATTATCTGCCTTCTTACTTTAATGGAAATTATAAAAATGTAGCAACGCAAAATTTTGAATACAGCATCCTATTTAAGAAAAATGATGCTGTTCTTCGTCTGTTTGCTCCTGAGCTGTCTATCGCTCCTAAAACATTTTTAAGGGGACAATACAATTCAATTGCTAATTCGTTTGAACTTACAGGAGTATCAACTAAGATCAGCTATCGGGGTGTTGATTTCAAAAACTGGAATTTAGTAGCTGTTAATTCAAGCAATAAACTTCAACTTAATTCCAGTTGTGAAAAGGTTCAGTTCTCTGATAGTTTATCAATAGGTGGCTTGATGTTGTGTACAGATACGCATGACGATAGTTTGAATCTCAGTTTGGAATGGGATAACAAGACGAAAGAAAAATACAATGGGAAGATAGATGCTTTTATGCACATCAGTTCAGACAAGAGAATGCAATTTAAGATATTGCCGTCTGAATTTACAATTGCCGACTCTCTTTGGGTGATTAATAAGACTAATGAAGTGTTGATCGATTCATCTGCAATACGTGTGACAGAATTGATGTTTGAGCATAATAAGCAGTTTGTATTGATGGACGGTATGATCTCAGATAATAAAGACGATCAGTTAAAATTGCGTTTTAATCAGTTTGAATTAGCGAATCTGAATCCTTTTCTATCACCCTACGGAGTTAAATTAGATGGTACCATCAATGGAATGTCAACTGTTTCTGATGTTTATAAAGACCTCATTTTCTTAAGCGATAATACTTTTTCCGATCTTATCATAAATTCGAATGCATTGGGAAATGGGAGTGTTGAAAGTTTGTGGGATAAAAACAAAGAAGCATTGTATCTACACGGGCAGTTTACATTGGCCGAGATTCCGAATATTTTATTCTCCGGCTATTATTATCCAAAGAAAAAGGAGGAGAATATCGATATGGAAGTTAATCTTCAGTCAATTCAGATGCAATTATTGGAGCCTTTCGTGAAGGATTACTGTGATGATCTTAAAGGCGTTTTTTCCGGTGCTGTATCAGTTAAAGGAGCACTGGATCATCCTGTTTTGAATGGGAAATTAAGTGTTAATGCCAAAAAAGTAACAGTCGGTTATCTGAAGACCAGCTATAAATTTATTCATGACATCATTGTTGAAGAAAATTCTTTCGGAGTAGAAGGTTTGACGTTGTTTGATATGAATAATAACAGAGCACTGGTAACAGGAAAGGTGTATCATAATAATTTCAAGAATTTTCAGCTCGATTTCGATATTCAAGCCAATAAATTTATGTGCTTAAATACAACCGAAGCCGACAACAGTTTGTATTATGGAAAAGCTTATGCGACAGGTATTGTCAATATATTCGGATTTACAGATAACATATTGATTGATGCGAATGTGAAAACGGAGAAGATCACTTCCAGCGATAAGTCGGATAAAGTGAACTTGCTTTCCAAAACGGAAATGACCAAGGTGTTCATTCCTCTGTCAGGAACTTCTGAAGTGAGCGATAATAACTTCATTACGTTTGTCAAGAAGGATACAACATTGGAAAAGGACAAGTACACTGTTAATTTGAATGGATTGAAGCTGAACTTTGATCTGGAGGTAACTCCTGATGCAGAGATCCAATTGATATTTGACCAGAAAGTAGGGGATGTTATCAAAGCAAAAGGATCAGGCCAGATCAAGTTAAATATATCTTCTACTGGTGATTTTAAAATGTATGGAGATTATTACATCGATAACGGAGATTATTTGTTCACGCTCCAAAATATCCTTAATAAAAAATTCGATATTGAAAAAGGTAGCACGATCAAATGGAGTGGAGCGCCTAGTCAGGCTGATCTTAATATTAGTGCTATTTATAAAGCTAGGGCTTCTATTAAACCTTTCTTTCCAACTGATTCTTCCAGTATCTATAAGAAAAGATATCCTGTTGATCTGAAATTATTAATGACGGATAATTTAATGGAGCCACAGATCGGGTTTGATATTGGTTTGCCTACTATTGATGCTGCAATACGTCAGCAAGTATTGGGTTATATTAATACCGAACAGGAAATGAATCGTCAGGCATTTTCACTTCTTGTTTTAAATAGCTTTGTTTCTCCACCACAATTTAACAGTGGAGCAGCAGCAGCAGGTGTTGATGGCGCTATCGGAAATAATACATTTGAGTTGCTTTCGAATCAGTTAAGTAATATGCTGAGTAAGATCAGTAATGATTTTGATATCGGGGTAAATTATCGTCCGGGTGATGCGATCAGTAAAGAGGAGTTAGGCGTTGCCCTTTCAACGCAGCTTTTTGATGAAAAACTCACTATTGATGGTAATGTTGGAGTTAATAATAATAACCAGAACACCAATAATATTGTGGGTGACGTGAATGTGGAGTACAAACTAACCGATGATGGAAAGGTACGTGTTAAGGCTTTCAATAAAGCCAATGACAATAATAATGATATCATTCGTACCTCTCCTTATACACAAGGTGTTGGTGTATTTTACAGGGAGGAGTTCAATACACTAGGCGAATTGTACAGACGCTATTTAGGTGTTGTTTCCGAACGGAAGAATAAACCTTCCAAATCAAATGAACCACCACCAACTGAAATATCTGAATAGGCTATTTTAACGGTCGCGCAAATGCGATCACATCTTTATCTGTGATGGTTTTATCGCATAAAATGATCAAGCGTTCGATCACATTCCTGAACTCACGTATGTTTCCTGTCCAGTTGATCTTTTGTAATTCCTTAATAGCTTCTTTGGTGAAAGATTTTTGAGCCATTCCATGCTCCTCACACAATAGCTTTAAAAAATGATCAGCCAGTAATGGAATATCTTCTTTGCGTTCATTTAATGATGGCACATGCACAAGAATAACACTCAAACGGTGATAAAGATCCTCTCTGAAATTGCCATTAGCGATCTCTTTTTGAAGGTCTTTATTGGTTGCAGCTACAACTCTTACATTCACTTTTATCTCTTTCTCTCCACCTACGCGCGTGATCTTGTTTTCCTGAAGTGCTCTTAATACCTTTGCCTGAGCAGAAAGACTCATATCTCCAATTTCATCAAGGAAAAGTGTACCGCCTTCTGCTTGTTCAAATTTTCCTTTACGCTGATTGACAGCCGAAGTAAAGGCTCCTTTTTCATGTCCGAATAATTCACTTTCTATCAGCTCACTTGGGATGGCAGCGCAGTTCACCTCAATAAGAGGAGCTGATGCACGATTGCTTTTTTCATGTAGCCAGCGAGCTACCAGTTCTTTTCCGCTTCCATTGCCTCCTGTTACCAATACTCTGGCATCGGTAGGGGCCACTTTTTCAATTATTTCCTTGATCTGAGCGATGGCTTTTGATTCACCGATCATGTCAACTGTTTTACTTACTTTTTTCTTTAAAACCTTCGTTTCAGTAACTAAGCTCGATTTATCCATCGCATTACGAATGGTAACAAGTAAGCGATTTAGATCAAGTGGTTTGGCGATAAAATCGAATGCGCCTTTTTTTACCGCTTCTACAGCTGTTTCAATATTTCCATGACCTGATATCATTACTACCGGTACATCTGTAGCCAATTGCATGATACGGTCGAGCACCTCAATGCCATCCATTTTGGGCATTTTAATATCGCACAGGATCACATCATATTTATTCTTTTGGATCAATCCAAGTCCTTCCGACCCATCTGCCGCTTCATCTACCTGATATTTTTCATACTCCAGGATCTCACGCAATGTCTTACGGATACTTTTTTCATCATCAATGATCAGGATCTTTGCCATAATTGTATTGTTTTATAGATTTTCAGCTTAGAGCAAAGTTAAAAAAGAAATTGAATTAGCAGCGGGAGGTAAAATTCAAAAATTTGCATATCAGGGCATTAGTATTATCTTTGCAGTCCATTAAAATTGAAAGAATATAAACTTATAATTATTTAAAATATGGCTAACACAGGCGATATTAACGTAGGATCTGTAATCCGTTACAACGGAGAACTTTGTAGAATTGAAGAGTACCAACACCGTACACCGGGTAACTTGCGTGCATTTTACCAGGCACGTATGCGTAATTTAAAAACAGGCAAGATCGTTGAAAACCGTTTCCGTTCAGGTGAAGAGGTTGAAGTGGTTCGAGTGGAATATAAAATGATGCAGTTTATTTATCCGGAAGGTGATTTCATTGTTTGTATGGATAATGAAACGTTTGAGCAAGTGTATATCCCTGGTGTTATGTTAGGTGATTCATTGAAATTCTTAAAAGAAGGAATGGAAGTAAAAGTTTCTTTTGAAGGAGATGAGCCGATTTTAGCAGAGCCACCGGTGTTTGTGGAGTTGGTGATCACTTATGCTGAGCCGGGTGTGAAAGGAGATACTGCTACGAATACATTAAAACCTGCAACATTAGAAACAGGAGCAGTAGTAAATGTTCCATTGTTCGTGAATGAAGGAGAGAAGATCAAGATCGATACACGTACAAATTCTTATGTAGAGCGTGTAAAATAGTATTCTACTTTAAAAATATAGTAGCGGTGTTTGTTGATTCAAACACCGCTTTTTGTTTTTATGGTTTGTCTTTTACCGGTACAGCCCCATAAATGCTGGAACCATCCACAGCTTCAATATTTACAGGAATACCATAAGAAGAACTGATCGAGCTTCCGCTCACCTCTTTTAAGTTCATAGGGATCGCTCCATAAAAAGAGCTTCCTCCGATCTCTTTTAAATTGATCGGCAATGCACCATACACACTGCTTCCTCCAATGCTTCTGATATTTACATCCATGTCGCTTACAACTTTCACATTGATAGAGCCATCGTTGTTTAAAGGAATAGAAGCAAATTTGTTAAAATCTGTTTTGCCCGCATTGGCTTCATTTACAATGTTCATGTTTTGAAACACATTGATCACTAATGCAACAGCAATAATGGTCAGGATCGTTTTGGTGTAATTGTCTGTTTTCATTTTTTTTGATTTTTAGAATAGTTATACTACAAAAACAAAGCCACAGGATCAATTGAAACTGTGGCTTTTAGAATATACATTTTATTTAATTAGGCTTTTGCTTTAAACTTGTTGATGGCATTGATGGTGAACTCAGAAAGCACTAATTTCCCACTCATTTCAGCGCGTTCAATTAATAGTGTATCCCAATTCTCTGTTCCTCTCCAAAACACTTTTTTTAGCATTTCCATAGCTTCCGGATTTGATTTGGAAAGTCTATCAGCTAAAGCAGCAATAGCAGCATCCATTTCTTCGGTTGTTTTATAGATGTCCACATAAAGTCCTTTTTCTCTTGCCCATTGTGCCGACTGCCATTCAGTAGCGTTGATAGAAAGGGAAGTGAATGCCGAAGTACCTACTTTTCTTTCGACTGCAGGTCCAACAACAAATGGTCCAATACCTACGGCTAGTTCGCTTAGTTTGACAGATGCAGATTCTACTGCCAATGTATAGTCGGCAGCACTTGCAATTCCTACGCCACCTCCAACTGCTTTGCCTTGAACACGGGCAATAACAAACTTAGGAGCTTTACGGATCGCATTGATGACCATTGCAAATCCTGAGAAGAATTTCTTTCCTGTTTCCAGATCTTTAATCGATATCAGTTCATCAAAAGAGGCACCCGCACAAAAAGCCTTATCGCCTTCACTTTGAAGTACGATCACCTTTGCATTGTTATCTTGCCCGGCTTTTGTGATTTCTTCCGCTAGTTGACGTAAAAGAGCTCCCGGCATGGAGTTACTTTGCGGATGAAAAAAAGTGATGGTAGCAATTCCATTACTTGTATTTGATTTGATATGTCCTTCCATAATTCTTGAGTTTATTTAGAGAATGCGAATATAAAAAATAAAAAAGCACTTTGATCACTCAAAGTGCTTTAATAAACTAATGTTTAACCCTTATATTAATGACATTTAGTTCTCTCTGTAAGCCGGCAATTTACCTTCTTTGATCAATTGCAAACTTTTTTGTTTGTGTTCCTCAAAATTACCGAAGCACAATGCATCTAATAATTCCTGTTTGCTCATTTGAGGAGCATTCAGCTGATCTTTGATCTCTTTCTCACATCTGTCAACATATTTCTCAAAGCGTTCAGGAGCCCAGATATATTGTTTTTTATGCCAATCCGGTTGAGTACGGTCAACATTGAACTCTTTTGGCATATCATTGTTCAATTTGATGTTTGTTTTAACATCTAAACCTTCAAAGCGTTTTGGAAGTAAGCGGTTGTCAAATACCAACGGTCGGCTGATCTTGATCACATGCTTTTTCTTCTTAGGATCGATCATTGCCAATCCTTCAATAGTCAAGCCTTTTTTCTTAAGGTGACCATACTTTGATTCAAAACTCTTTAAAATCTCAAACATGATGAAATTATTTTGGGACTGTAAAGATAGGTATTAAAGTTATTAACAAGCAAATATTTAGACCATTGAAATTCAGTAACCTACGACTGTTGAAAAAGTATAGATGTATGACGATTATTCACGATAAAGGACATGTTTTTATCTATGAAATTTAAATGATGTATTTAAATGACTGAAAATCAGTGTATTATTTCCCTTTTCCGATATATTCCTCAAAACTAATACCTTGGTGGAATTGTTCAGAGTAAATATACTCTTTGATGGTGTCAGCCCACTGCTTGTGAGACTTGCTGTTATCTAGGACGGAGGCAGCATCAAAAGCCTTGCTAAAATGAACAGTGATGGTTTGTCCTTTTTGTTTGAACATTTCATCGGGAAGGAATAACATTTCAATATTAGCTTTGATGCCTATTTTTTTACGGAAATTGGCAAAGCGATAGAAGAATTTAGAGTTCTGCCCTTCAATGAACACCGGAACAATTGTTCTTTTGTGGTCAATTGCTTGAGTCACAAAGCTTTTCTTCCAGTCAAGATCCATGATCTTTCCATTTTGTTTTCTGGATACAAGACCCGCAGGGAAAAAACCAACGGCTTCATCAGTGATCAATACACTTTCTATTGTTCGCAGAGAGGTTGCAGAGGTAGAGCGAATTTTATTGATCCCAATAAATACATCGCCATAGTTCTTTAGATTCTTAAGTACATCATTTACAACGAAATGGATGTCGGGGCGGACTTCAGCAATTGTTTTCACGAAAGCCATACCATCCAATCCGCCTAATGGGTGATTGGAAGCAAAAATTACTCCGCCTTCTTTTGGTATATGATGATTGTTGTGGGATACGATCTTAGCACCTAGTTTTTCTAATCCCTGATTATTGAATTCGATGCCATACACGTCTTTGAGGTCATGCATGATCGCATTGATATCATCCTCGTGGAGTTTGCGTTTTAGCCAACTCACAGCAAAGCGGGGAAGCCACTTTCTTAAGCCAGGCGCCTTTTCACGCAATACTTTATCTACATCAATGAATTTGTTCGGTGTCATGTTAATCGGCAGCGAAAATACAAATTTTATTGAGGTGTGTTCATTTTTTTGATAAAACGTTCTACTTCGATCACTCTGTTGTTTAGCTTTTGTAAACCTCTGAATAGAACATAGCTTCTTTGATAATCGCCTATCGGGAAGGCAGGAGAACCTTGTAGCACTTCTCCTTCTTTTTCTACAGTGGAAGCTACACCTGATTGACCGGCAATTTTTACTCCATCGGCCACTTTGATGTGTCCTACAATTCCGGCCTGACCACCCATCATTACATTTTTTCCAACTTTGGCGGAGCCTGCAACAAACGATCCCCCAGCTAATACCGTATTTTCTCCAATCTCTACGTTGTGGGCTATCTGAACTAGGTTATCCAGTTTTGCTCCTTTTTTGATGATGGTAGAGCCCATTGTTGCCCTGTCGATAGAAGTATTAGAGCCGATCTCAACATGATCTTCAATAATTACATTCCCAATTTGCGGGATCTTCTTGTAGTTGTTTTCACTATTAGGTGCAAAACCAAATCCATCACTGCCAATAACTGTGCTAGCATGAACAATACAGTCATTTCCAATCACCGTATCGTGATAGATCTTTACTCCAGGGAAAAAAGTACAATTGTCTCCAATTGTAACATTGTCTCCAATATAGCATTGCGGATAGATCTTAACGTTATTTCCGATCTTCACATTTTCTCCGATATATGCAAAGGCGCCAACATAGCAGTCTGTACCAATTTTTGAGCTAGGTGAAATAAAAGAAGGTTGCTCAATTCCTTTTTTGTTTTGTTTGAATTCGTAATAGATCTCCAGCAATCTGGCAAAACTTCCATACGCATCTTCTACACGGATTAAAGTACAGGTAGGTTTAACAGGTTTGTCTAAAACAACATCATGGTTTAGAATAATAACCGATGCATCGGAAGAGTAGACAAAGTTTGTATATGCAGGATTAGATAGGAAGCATAAAGCACCGGCTTCGCCTTCCTCAATTTTTGCTAACTTTTTTACAGTAACATTTTCGTTACCTTCAATTTTTCCATTAAGTAAACCTGCAATCTGTAATGCTGAAAATTCCATTTATAGAATAGTATAAAATTAATACATGAGCTGAGGGGATTAACTTCATTGATCCCTTTTTTCCCATTTTTAAAATGCAAAAGCCAATGCTACGCATTGTTTTTCCTTTATGCTTCAGTTCCTGAAAGCGGGCTTTCAGCACTTTCGCATAAAGAAAAAAAACTAAGGTTTGCTTTTGCATTTATCTGTGGAGTCGGAGGGATTCGAACCCTCGTCCAAACAAGGAATTAATAGGCTTTCTACATGTTTAGCAAACTATTGATTTTCGATAAGTTTAGGCTAGCTTACCTGCCACAAGACTTACTTAGCTTCTTTATCTCATCATGAACCGAAGCTTTTCATGACCAGCTCTTCATTTATAATGTTTCGATGGAGACGCAGAAGAACGGTGCTTCTCCGGAAACAAAGGTGCTAAATACCTAGTATTAAGCAGCCATAGCGTAGTTAGACTCGCCAGATAGAATTTTGAGAATTAGGATTTAGGTGCCATATTCACAACACACCACATGCTTACATAAAAATCGCACTCGCTGTCAAAACCGTACGACCCCATATATTCAAAGAACCATTTCCCTTAATCAAAAGGTGTACAAATATACTGTTTTTGATGCTTAAACGACATATTGGCATAAAAACAAAGCTCCCGGCCTAAATTTGACCGAGAGCTTTGCCAACTAATCAACAAACCACCTAATTTAAAACTAACTCAATGTGTTCAATGTTTTTTGATTTGCGTACACTTAATGCTTTTGAATAGTTGAGAATGTTCTTGATAATGTTGCTTTCCGGTTCGTGTGGATAGTTTTGGTCATTATCAGATCGCTCATTCATTTGTTCATTAAGGATTTCAATAGTTTTTTTAGTAGAAGTTCTATTCATTCAATTTTGTTTTGGTTTATAGTGAGATAACGGGCGCTTTTTTCATTTATTGTATAGAATAAAAAAATCCCGGAAATATTCTCTCCGGGATCTGTATGACTAGAATTTTAAGATCAGGTCTTTTTCTTCGATCATTTTTCTTAGGTTGATCAAGGCATAACGCATGCGGCCCAATGCGGTATTGATGCTTACATTGGTTTGTTCAGAGATCTCTTTGAAACTCATATCATAATAATGACGCATCATTAATACTTCTCTTTGTTCAGCCGGTAATTGCTCGATCAACTTGCGGATATCTTTTCTGATCTGACCTTGCTCAATGGCTTGTTCCGCATTTTTTTCTTCCATTGGAATAATGCTGAAAATGTCGAAATCTTCCCCATCACTATTAGTTCCGCCACTGATGGTCGGCATTTTTTTATCGTTACGGAATGTATCGATCATCAGGTTGTGTGCAATACGCATTACCCAGGGAAGAAATTTTCCTTCTTCGTTGTATTGCCCCTTTTTTAGGGTATTGATCACTTTAAAGAAAGTATCCTGGAAAATGTCTTGTGCCAGTTCCTTGTCTTTGATCGTAAGCATGATATAGCTGAATATCTTGCGTTTGTGACGGAGCAATAAAGTTTCTAAAGCTGATTCATCACCCTTGATGTAAAGATTAACGAGCGTTTGGTCGTCAATTAACTGCTGATTAGGCATAGGTACCTCCTTTTTTATTGTTGATTAATTATAAAAAAGTAGCAGTTTATCTATATGGTATCTCCTATGTTTGTGGGCTTTCTAAAAAAAGTTAAAAATACCCTGGGTGAATAATAAATGTTAATTAGTGTTGTTTAACGCAGAATTTTTAAAAATGTTATACAAAACATTAAAATTATTTCTTTGTTATAGCAAATATAGCACTTTTAATGATATTTCCAAAGGCTAAATTGACTAATTTTGCAACCCAAAGGAAATTTAATGGCCAAGGCGATCGATATAGAAAAGATAAATCCGAAAGAGAACATTATAATCAAAGGTGCACGTGTGCACAATTTGAAAAATATTGACGTAGCCATTCCCCGAAATAAACTGGTTGTTGTTACCGGTTTATCGGGCTCCGGAAAATCATCATTAGCATTCGATACCCTTTATGCTGAGGGACAAAGACGTTATGTGGAAAGTTTATCTGCTTATGCCCGTCAATTCCTGGGTCGAATAGATAAACCAGAAGTGGATTATATAAAAGGCATTTCTCCTGCAGTTGCTATTGAGCAGAAAGTGAATACCCGGAACCCCCGCTCTACAGTGGGTACATCTACCGAGATTTATGATTATTTGAAATTACTTTTTGCCAGAGTTGGTAAAACATATTCCCCTGTTTCGGGGAATCAGGTGAAAAGAGATACGGTTACCGATGTGGTGAATTATATTCAATCCTTGGAGGAAGATACCAAGGTGTTGATCCTTGCACCTTTAAAGCCACAAGCTGATAAAACATTCAGAAAGCAATTGGAGTTGTTGGCTCAACAAGGATTTACACGTATTCAATCGAACGGAGAGATCCATAGAATAGATGAGTTTCTGGAAACAAAATTCTCTGAAAAAGATCAGATCTATATTGTGATCGATAGAATATCGGTGAAAAAAAACGATGAGGATAGTGAAAATCGACTTTCCGATTCTGTTCAAACGGCTTTTTTTGAAGGAGAAGGCGAGTGTTTTGTCGAGATCATGTCCGATTCTGGTTCTAAGTCAAAATCGAAAAAAGCAACTGATCAGAAACGAGAATTTTCTAATAAGTTTGAATTAGATGGAATTACATTTGAAGAGCCGAGTTTGCATTTCTTTAGTTTTAATAATCCGGTTGGGGCTTGTAAACATTGCGAAGGTTTTGGTAGTGTGATCGGTATTGATGAAGATCTGGTTGTTCCGAATAAGAATCTATCCGTATATGAAGATGCGATAGTTTGCTGGAAAGGGGAGAAGATGAGTGAGTGGAAGAATGTGCTGGTGAATAATGCACATAAATTTGATTTTCCTATACATAGAGCCTATTATGATCTGATTGATAAAGAGCGTAAGTTGTTATGGTCGGGAAACAAATATTTCGAAGGGTTAACAGCTTTCTTTAAACATTTGGAAGAGCAAGCCTATAAGATTCAATATCGTGTTATGCTTTCGAGATACAGAGGTAAAACTGTTTGTCCGGAGTGTAATGGGACACGTTTGCGGAAGGATGCTTCTTATGTGAAGATAGCTGAACGATCGATCAATGACATTGTTTTAATGCCTGTAAAAGATTCATTAGAATTTTTCAAAAAATTAAAATTGAATGAATACGATACTGAAGTTGCAAAACGCATATTGATCGAGATTAAGAACCGTTTACAGTTCTTGGATGATGTGGGATTGGGATATTTGACATTGAATCGTTTATCCAACACTTTATCCGGTGGAGAGTCACAGCGTATCAATCTTGCAACATCATTGGGCAGCAGTTTAGTTGGCTCCATGTATATATTGGACGAACCGAGTATCGGCTTACACTCTCGTGATACCGAGCGCCTGATTAAGGTTCTTACTTCTTTGCGTAATATAGGGAATACTGTTGTTGTGGTGGAGCATGATGAAGAGATCATGCGTGCCGCAGATCAATTGATCGATATTGGTCCAATGGCCGGATCGCATGGTGGGGAGTTGGTTTTTCAAGGTAATCATGCTGATCTGGAAAAAGAAGAGCGTAGCTTGACGGCTCTTTATTTAACAGGAAAAGAAAAGATTGAAGTCCCAGAAAGTAGAAGGAAATGGAATCAATTTGTTGAATTAAAAGGGGCGAGAGAAAATAATTTAAAAGGGATCGATGTTAAGTTTCCTTTGAATGTAATGACGGTTGTGACTGGTGTGTCGGGAAGTGGTAAAACCTCATTGGTGAAGAGAGTATTGTATCCTGCTTTAAAAAAGATACATGGTGGATACGGTGAGCAAACCGGTAGTTTTGATAAGTTAAGTGGCGACATTAATCGCATTGCAGCTGTTGAGATGATCGATCAGAATCCGATCGGAAAATCGTCCCGTTCGAATCCTGTGACCTATGTAAAAGCGTATGATGAGATACGCGCATTATATGCCGATCAAGCATTAGCTAAGAATAGAGGATATAAAGCATCTCATTTTTCATTTAATGTGGATGGTGGTCGCTGTGAAATATGTGAGGGAGAAGGGGAAGTAACTGTTGAAATGCAATTCATGGCCGATATTCATCTGGTATGTGAAGCTTGTAATGGCAAACGCTTTAAGCAGGATGTTCTGGAGATCACCTACAAAGAAAAAAATATTTCTGATGTATTGAATATGACGGTTGATGATGCGATCAGTTTTTTTGATTCTTCAGAACGTCCAACGAATACAGAGAAAAAAATAGTACAACGTTTATTGCCACTGTCTGAAGTTGGTTTGGGTTATGTTCACTTAGGACAATCATCCAGCACTTTGAGCGGGGGAGAAGCACAGCGTATCAAATTGGCATCTTTCCTTGCATTGGGTGAGAATGCAAGTACTCCTACTTTATTCATCTTCGATGAGCCAACTACAGGCTTGCATTTTCACGATATTTCGAAATTGCTATATGCATTTAATGCCTTAATAAAGCAAGGTCATTCATTGATCATAATAGAGCACAATGCGGAGATCATCAAATGTGCCGACTGGATCATTGATCTTGGACCTGAAGGAGGAACCGATGGTGGAACTATTGTGTTTGAAGGGACTCCCGAAGATCTGATCAATTGCAAAGGTTCCTATACCGGAAAATATATCAAAAGTAAATTTTAACGATGTCAAAGGCATTCAATAATAAATTAGCAATCATTTTGATCGTTGCTCTTTCGTTTGCCTTTTTCGGAAAAACGATCAACTATCAATTTGTATGGGATGATGAACGCTCTCACCTTACAAAGCATGAAGATTTGATGAAGGGAGATCTGAAAGCGATCTGGTCAAAACCGTATGATGGTATGTATATTCCGGTTTCCTATACAATATGGATGGGAATGAAGAAGATGTCGTATGACGGTTTTAAAAAGCAATTGAATCCAAAACTTTTTCACTTAGCCAATATTCTGCTTCATACAGGGAATGCGCTACTAGTATTCTTTATTTTATTGTTATTGCTTAAGAACAATGTTGCATCATTTTTGGCGGCTTTACTTTTTTTGCTTCATCCCTTACAAGTCGAGAGTATTGCATGGGTTTCAGAGTTCAGAGGTTTGTTAGCAGCCTTCTTCTCATTATTTGCCATATACGTGTTTCTGAAAGAACTGGAACGAAGTGAAAAGGAACTGAAGTGGAGTTCATACATTATTTCAAGTGTTTTGTTTTTACTGGCACTTTTAAGCAAGCCAAGCGTGGTTATTATCCCTTTTGTTTTATTAGTGCTGATCTTTATTTTCTATAAATCATCTTTTAAAAGATCTTTTTTATTGCTGTCCATCTGGATCTTCATGTTTATTCCTATTGTCTATTTAACGGCTAGCAGTCAAGGGAATGAATTATTGAGTTTCGTGACCCCATTATGGCAACGACCTTTTTTAGTGGCGTATTCTATTAGTTTTTACTTCTATAAATTTCTATTGCCATTCAATCTTTCTGCTTGTTATGGCATAACTCCGGAGCAGATCGTTGCCGGAAAGCTTATGTATGTTTCTGCTGTAGTATTATTAGGTGTTTTAGTGTTTCTATTTGTGAAAAGTAAGCAGACCAGCGTTTACACCGCCTCATTGCTGATCGTACTCCTATCACTTTTACCTGTCACAGGTTTGGTCGCATTTCATTACCAGCGTTTTTCAAATGTGGCTGATCGATACATGTATATTGGAATGTTTGGTTTTGCATTGCTGTTGGCATATGCCTGGGTGCAGTTTAAAGGAAAAAAAATATTTAGCTATACGATCATTGTCTTTTTAATCCTATGTTCAGTAATAACAGCAATTCAAACAAAAACATGGCAGAATGAGTTTACAATGTGGGACAATGCTGCCAATAATTATCCGGAGCAATGGACAGCTTTGTATAACAGAGGTGTGCAATATGGAAAACAAGGACAATTGGATGCT
>JAEUTU010000012.1 GCA_016786925.1 Bacteroidia bacterium | reverse complement strand
GGAATAAGTCCGGAGCTTTTTTGATTTCTCGACCTAAGAGAGCATTCGAAAAATCAATTATCCATTCAAGGCTTCTGCACCACCAACGATCTCCAGGATCTCGTTTGTAATTGCTGCCTGACGGGCTTTGTTGTATGTTAATTTCAATTCTTTGATCAATGCACCTGCATTATCTGTTGCTTTATGCATAGCGGTCATACGTGCGCCATGTTCTGCTGCCAATGAATCTAACAATGCTTTAAAGAATTGTGTTTTTAATGAACGTGGGATCAAATCCTCAACAATGTACTGCTTATTAGGTTCAAAAATATAATCAGCCGATTTAGATGCATCAGTAGCTGCAGGAGGTGCAACCGGTAAGAATTGTTCAACAGTAGTAACCTGAACCGCAGCATTTTTAAATTGGTTGTACACCAACTCTACTTTATCAAACTGTCCATTCGCAAATGCTTCCATTACCTTTTCAGCAACAGGAGCAACATTCGCAAACGTTAATTTATCAAACAATTCATTCAAACCACGTGGCATGTCCGAACCCATGATACTATAGTCGGTTTTCTTAAAGAAATCTCCACCCTTTTTCCCAACAGTTAACACGCTCACTTTACAGCCTTTGTATTGCTCGCGAGCCAAACGGTTGGCAGCTTTGATCACGTTCGCATTAAATCCACCACACAAGCCACGATTAGATGTAATAACAACCAACAATACATTCTTTACCTCACGTTGCTTTGAATAAACACCTTCTGAACTGTCTAAGCTAGCACTTAAGTTCTCCAGGATCTCTTTCAGTTTACTAGCATAGGGGCGCATTTGTGTAACAGCATCTTGTGCTCTACGCAATTTTGCAGCACTCACCATTTTCATGGCGCTAGTGATCTGCTGTGTAGAACTTACAGAAACGATCCTGTTACGTACCTCTTTTAAATTTGCCATTTTATTAGTCGTTTGTATTTAGTCGTTAGTTCTTGGTCTTTCTATTCTCAAGACTAACGACTTTAGACTGAATACTTATTAGTTATTATACTTTTTAGATAGATCTTTTGCAACAGCTTCTAAAACATCTGTTAACTCATCGCTGAATTTACCTGCTTTCAGGTCGTTCAACACATTTTTGTGTTTTGCTTCCAAGAATGACAAGTATTCTGATTCGAATTCACGAACTTTATTTACAGGAACATCACGTAACAATCCTTTTGTTCCACAATAGATGATCGCAATTTGTTGCTCAACACGTAATGGAGAGAACTGACCTTGTTTCAAGATCTCCACGTTACGCGCACCTTTATCCAATACTGATTTTGTAGCAGCATCTAAGTCAGAACCGAATTTAGCAAATGCCTCTAACTCGCGGTATTGTGCTTGATCCAACTTTAATGTACCTGCAACTTTTTTCATTGACTTGATCTGAGCGTTACCCCCTACACGTGATACAGAGATACCTACGTTGATAGCAGGACGAACACCGGAGTTAAATAAGTTCGACTCCAAGAAGATCTGACCATCAGTAATAGAGATCACGTTTGTTGGGATATATGCAGAAACGTCACCTGCTTGTGTTTCAATAATTGGTAATGCGGTTAATGATCCACCACCTTTAACGATTCCTTTGATTGACTCAGGAAGATCGTTCATGTTTTTAGCGATATCATCATTTGCATTGATCTTAGCAGCACGCTCTAATAAACGACTGTGTAAGTAGAATACGTCACCAGGATACGCCTCACGTCCTGGAGGTCTACGTAACAATAACGACACCTCACGGTAAGCTACCGCTTGTTTAGAAAGATCATCATAAACGATCAATGCAGGACGACCGGTATCACGGAAGAACTCACCAATTGCAGCACCTGCAAATGGAGCGTAGAACTGCATCGGAGCCGGATCAGAAGCTGTTGCTGATACGATCACAGTATAAGCCATTGCACCATTTTCTTCTAATACACGTTGAATATTTGCTACAGTAGAACCTTTTTGACCTACAGCAACGTAGATACAAAATACTGGTTGACCTGCTTCATAAAATTCTTTTTGATTAATGATGGTATCGATACAAACCGCAGTTTTACCTGTTTGACGGTCACCGATCACCAACTCACGCTGACCACGTCCGATTGGGATCATGGCATCAACCGCTTTAATACCTGTTTGTAAGGGCTCATTTACCGGTTGACGGTAAATTACACCCGGAGCTTTACGTTCCAATGGCATTTCATAAGTAGTTCCAGCGATCGGCCCTTTTCCATCAATTGGATTACCCATTGTATCAACAACACGACCTAACATTCCTTCACCTACTTTAAGAGAAGCGATCTTTCCTGTACGCTTTACAGTATCACCTTCTTTAATATCGTTTGATGAACCTAAAGTTACCGCACCAACGTTATCCTCTTCAAGGTTCAATACAATTCCTTTTAAACCATTAGCGAATTCGATCAACTCACCTGATTGAACTTTTGAAAGTCCA
>JAEUTU010000078.1 GCA_016786925.1 Bacteroidia bacterium | reverse complement strand
ATTGGTTAGGATCTTTATCAATTGGCTCGTATGCCCAAACTGTATTGAAAGCAAAGATGCTTACTAGTACTAAAAACTGCTTGAAAATATTGATTTTATTAGCCATTACACGTATTTCTTTACTCGGTTTTTCAAATTCGGGTGCAAACTTAGGTATTTATACCAAGATTTTAAAGAAAAACCACGTGTTTTTTTGATGATTTCTGTCAGTCAACTCAACCAGCACATAAACCACTGATTATGAGCGACAAAAACTACTTTCGGAAGTGTTTTAAAAGTGCAAATACTTCAAAGCCACTGTATAGCAGATACATCGTAAGGAAGAAAATGGTGAATCCCATCGCAGCCTCACGTTTTAGAAGTGCATACACCAAAATAGTGATCAAATAACCAAACAGCTTTACGGCTGTCACCAACATAAAATTCACCACAAATTTTTTAGGCTCTTTTTCGGATGAACCTACAAGAAACAAATGGATCAATGCGGTGGTCAGTATAAAGAAGCCCCAAATTGCCCAGGTCAGATTGCTTTGAAAACGAAGGGAAGCATACTGGTTCCAAAGAAGAAGAACCGCTAACGTGAAGAGGGAGAATATGCCTAACTGAAGAAAAAAGGACCTATTGGATTGCATGGTGTACTACTTTTTGATAATATCTCTGATAAAATAATAAATGGCCAGAAATACCGACAGCAAAGTTAGCACTAAAGTGAAAATAGGGAATTTTAATTTCAGGAATTTATCTAACTCGATACCACCCAACACCCCACCAACAATAATGGCAGCCATTTGGACTGCCATTCCTGAATACTTAACGTAATTATTAAGCGGTTTTTTCGGAAAGTTCGGCTTTTTCTGTTCGCTCACCTTTTATGTCTTTTATAACTCCACCCATGCTGCAGGATCCGGAAAATGCAGCCCCTGGCTCAATCGCTATTTTATTGGTAATGATATCGCCTGTTAATTTTGACGATGATTTTAATGCCAACAATTCGGCTACACCTATTTTCCCTTTTATAGTCCCTGAAATATCGGCATTCTGACAAATGATCTCGCCTTCGATCGTCCCGGAAGGACCAACCACCAATTTTCCTTTCACATTTATGGATCCCGTTAAAGACCCATCTATTCTCATATCTCCGTTCGTTGTAATATCTCCTTCAATCACTGTTCCTGCACCGATAATGTTTACCGAAGGGTTTTCTGAATTGCTATTTTTTGCCATGCCTTTACCAAACATTTTGAATGATTTTTACTCGATTTTGGGTAAAAATAAGTGAAAAAAGCAGAAAAACAATCAATTATTTAAAATTTTGAGTGAAAAACTGATTGTATTCAGCAATGTTCTTATCCTTATAAAAAATCGAATAGTTTTCAGAAGAGATGATAAATGTTTGATAAGTACCCGGCACCAGATCAGTATAGATAAATTGATTGCCTTTCATAAAATTATAATAATCCATGGCTTTATTCTTCCCCGGGAAGGTTTTAACGGTTACCAACTGATGTCCGGCATCCAAAAAGATGCTGGAAACACTTAATTGCATAATACTATACGCTTGTCCATTCACATCGGATAAAGCTACTTTAAATTTGTTTAGATCTCCTTTCCCATTATCTACGATCGCCACCCAATAATATTCCCCATCTTCTTTAAAAACAAACTTATTGGCTTTCTCTGCAGGGACTGTATCTGTTGTTGCGGTTTGTACACCACTTTTCTGTTTCTTGATCATATCGATCATTTCCTGTGCTTTTTCTTTCACCGGCTCCTTTGGATATTTGATCACCACCTGCGACAAAGCACTCTCAAACGAATTAATATCCTGTGTTCTACCAATACACAAGGCTTTTAAAAAGGCGAACTGTGGCATCAATGCACTTTTTGCATAACTTGAATCTGCGGCCAAACAATTATTTAAGGCTTCCTGGTATTTCCCATCCGCATATAATTGATACGTTTCTGTATAGAATTTTTCTACCTGACTCTTGCTAGCCGCAATATCCTTGGCATAATCAGGGTTACGAATGATCTTCGCAAACTCCGTATCTCCATGTTTCGTAAGGATCAAATTCTTATAGTATTCCGCTTTACTCTGGTTACTCAGAATTAGAAAAGTGCGGTACAACTGGTAGTAAGAAGACAATTGGTGTTTATTCTCGGGATAACGTTGCAGCAATTCCTCAAATGTTTCTACCGACTTTTTATTGTTCTGCAATTGCTCTTTGTAGATCGTTCCTGCATTGTAGTATGCATCCACTATTTTAAGTGTTGACTTTTCCAGTGCATCAGCTGTTAATGGAACATTCTTCAGATAATAATCTCTATCCTTTTTCTTTTTCTTCGATTTATCTTTTGTCCCCTTCTCTCCATCATTACCGGTTGACGTAGTATCATTTACGTCTTCTTCTCCATCTTCATCCGTATTAACCACCAGTACTTGATCTTTTTCACTTCTTCTCCAGTTATCCTCTAATTTACGCGGCCCCCATTTCTTTGTAAACTCTCCTATACCAAAACTAACTGTTGTTTGATTGTAAAAATACCATCCTCCACCTGTACCGGGAGTATTGGGAAGTGTTGTGGTTGGATTCAAATTCTGATTTTGAAGTTCATTCAACTGATTCTGTTTTTCCTCCTCTTTTCTTCGCTCTTCTTCTTCTATTTTAGCGATCATCTTGTCGATCATCGAATTTCGATCCGCCTCCGGCATTTTTGCCAAACGTTGCAAACTGTCTTCCATCGTGATCGTATTAAGATTGACCACTAAAGCTGTTAAGCTTTTTTTCTTGGCATCGATCAAAGCATAATCAGGATAATCTTTCGGCAAGAAGGTGATGGTGCTATCATAATTCGATTGTGCGTTTTTATAATCTAATTTATCAAAGTAAATATCCGCACGTTTTAAATAGGACAATGCTTTCTGAGTGTTATTGGTAACGCTTGTACGGATAGAGTTATTTAAATAGGTCAACGACTGTGGAACATCATTCTCACGGTAAGCGATCTCCGCTAATGCATAATAGATCTGATCCTGAAACTCCACATTTTTGATATCCTTCAGCATTTTCTGAAGTTGTTTTTTTACCAGTTTAATATCTGGAGAATTTACATCGATCAAACTGGCTCTCTTCATTTGTGCATTGAACACCATTTCGTAAGAGGGATTCAATCCGGGTACCATCGCATAATATTGTGATGCTTTCGCTTTATCACCCGTTAGCTCATACAGTTGCGCTAAAACATAAATGTAACGAGCTTTTTCTCTTTTCTTTTTGGTCAGCGCAATTCCTTTTGTGAGGCTTTTTATAGCAGGAGAATAGTCGGCACGCTTAATATGAAAATCAGCGGTTACCAATGCCTGCTCACGAATAAAGGTTTTATCGGTTGGAAAATCCTTCGCATTGCGTAGGTCATCAATGATCAATTCAGAAGATGATAAACTGCCGATCTCATTGTTTGTTCTGACCATCCACAACATACCGGTGTACTTGGCTTCCGGATTGGGATACTTTTTGGAAACATACTCAAACGCCTCTAAAGCGGAGAAAAAATCTCTTTTATAGAGATGTGCTTTCCCAATCAAAACATAATTCTCATCGATCCAGCGGCAAGCATTGGGAATCTCTTCTTTCGTTCTTTTGTTGACAATAGCATGGCGCTGAATAACGGTAGAGGATTTTTTGATCGTTTTATCAAAATCGCTATAGTATGACTTTGCGGAATTGTTATCAGGATAAACAAAAAGAGGGATTGGTTTAGAGAAATCATCTTTATTCGCTTTCTCCAATTTCTTAACCGTTTCTTTGATGTTCTCTCTTGAATAAAAATATCCATTGTAGCGGGCGTTCATATTGTGCCAGCCACGATGCATCGCAGTGTTTTTAGTTGTTTTACAGGCATCCAATAAAAATGCTAAAACAATAAAATATGTTATTTTAATAAAATATGATGTACTTTTTTTCACTCCGTATTTTTATTCAAAACCTTTATAACTAAAGAAAAGCAAAAATATTTTATTTTTTTGGATAAAAACAGTAAAAATCCACTTTTGTGAGTGTGTAAGCTAAAAGAAGCCGAGGCTTTCCCAAAAATATTTTCGATATTTGTAGCTTAGCATGTCAGAAGAAAAAAAAGATAAGCGCAATTTTTTTCAGCGGATCAAACATCGTTATCGCATCGTGATAATGAATGACGATACGTTCGAGGAGAACTTTTCTCTTCGTCTTACTCCTTTAGGATTTTTTATTCTCCTCGGATCCATTACCATTGTCATGACCTTATTGGTGACTTCAATCATTGCATTCACTCCATTAAGAGAGTACATCCCCGGCTATGCGGATGTAAACATGAGAAGAGAACTCGTAAAATTAAGTTTGAAAAGCGATTCATTAGAACAATCCCTTTTTGAACGCACTGCTTTTATGGAGAATATCACGAATGTCCTTAAAGGGAAGATCAAATCCGATAGTACGCAAAATCAACCCACCAATGGAAAAAAACAAGGAGAACTACCCATGAACTCCTCTGCTAAGGAAAATGAGTTAAAGAAAAATATTGAAGCACAAGATCAATACAGTTTGGCTTACGGGACTGAATCCAACAAGAGCGGGATCAGCAATTTCTTTTTCTTTTCTCCACTTAAAGGGATTGTATCCGACCAATTCAAAGCAAAAGAAAAACATTTTGGAATTGACATTGTCGGACCTGAAAATGAAGCTATCAAGGCAACCTTGGATGGTACTGTGATCCTGGCTTCCTGGTCGTCAGAAACAGGCTATACCATCACCGTTCAACACTCCAATAATCTCATCTCTGTTTATAAACACAACTCTGCGCTTCTTAAAAAAGTAGGAGATTATGTGAAAGCAGGAGAACCAATTGCTATTATTGGAAATACAGGTGAACAAACTACAGGTCCACACCTTCATTTTGAATTGTGGTACAATGGTAATGCAATCAACCCACAAGATTATATGGTGTTTTAAGCCCAACACCACATCAGGAATTTTATATGTCAGAAAAAATAAAAAATATTGCTGTTTTAGGAAGCACCGGATCGATCGGAACACAAGCATTGGATGTGATCAGAGCAAATCCGGGATCATTTGTTGTTGAAGTGTTAACAGCCAACGGAAATGCTGATCTTTTGATCAAACAAGCGCTGGAGTTCAATCCCAACACCGTTGTTATTGCCGATGAAAACAAATATGCTTATGTAAAAGAGGCTTTACAACAAACCGACATCAAAGTTTTTGCAGGGAATAAAGCGATCGCGCAAGTCGTTCAAATGGATACGATAGATGTAGTACTTGCTGCCATTGTTGGTTATGCCGGACTAGAATCTACTATCTCTGCTGTTAAAGCAGGAAAACAAATTGCATTAGCCAATAAGGAAACACTTGTTGTTGCCGGAGATATTGTCACACAACTCGCAAAAGAAAATGGCGTTAACCTTTATCCGGTTGATTCTGAACATTCCGCTATTTTTCAATGTTTAGCAGGTGAATGGCATAACCCGATCGAAAAGATCTATTTAACAGCTTCGGGTGGTCCATTTAGAGGAAAGGATAGAACATTTTTAGAAACGGTTAAGAAAGAACAAGCACTCAAACATCCCAATTGGGACATGGGCGCCAAGATCACCATCGATTCGGCTTCATTAATGAACAAAGGGTTAGAAGTAATTGAAGCCAAATGGTTATTTAATTTAAAGCCCGAACAAATAGATGTGGTCGTTCATCCACAAAGCATTATCCACTCCATTGTTCAGTTCAATGATGGCAGCATGAAAGCTCAAATGGGCTTACCGGATATGAAGCTTCCTATTCAATATGCACTTGGCTATCCGGAGCGGATGCGATCTGATTTTCCTCGTTTTAGTTTTTTTAACTATCCTCAACTCACTTTTGAACCAGCAGATACCAAAACATTTCGTAACCTTGCACTAGCATATGAAGCAATGAATAGAGGTGGAAATGCAGCCTGCATTCTAAATGCTGCTAACGAAGTGGCGGTGGATGCATTTTTAAAAGACAAAGTGAGCTTTTTAGGCATGAGCAACATCGTTGAAAAATGTCTTGAAAAGATCAATTTTATTGACAAACCAAGTTATGAAGATTATGTAGCAACGGATAAAGAAACCAGAGTTGTTGCAAATAAATGGATCTAAAAAATAAAAAATTATAATGGGCGTATTAACACAAGTAGCACAATTCATTTTAAGCTTATCGATCCTGATCGTTTTACACGAATTAGGACATTTTATTCCTGCCAAATTATTTAAAACCAAAGTAGAGAAGTTCTATTTATTCTTTGATCCATGGTTTTCTTTATTCAAAATCAAAAGAGGAGAAACCGAATATGGTATCGGCTGGTTACCATTGGGAGGATATGTAAAAATATCCGGCATGATCGATGAGAGCATGGATAAGGAACAAATGAAACTGCCTCCGCAAGAATGGGAATTCAGATCAAAACCGGCATGGCAACGATTGATTATTATGGTTGGCGGTGTAACTGTAAATGTGATATTAGGTATTTTGATCTATGCGATGGTGTTGTTTGCTTGGGGAGAAGAATATTTGCCAAATGAAAATGTAAAATTCGGAGTAGCTGTTGATACGCTTGGTTACGAGATCGGATTGAGAGATGGAGATAAGATCCTTAGCGTAAACAACAAACCCGTTGAAAGTATTACAAAGGTTCCATTAGAGATCATTCTAAACAAAGCAAGCAGTATTGAGGTTGATCGAAATGGAGAAAAAATGAGTTTCGCTATTACGGAAGATCATTTGAGTGAAATGATCAAAAACAAATATGCATTGGTAGAACCTCGCTTCCCTTTTGATGTAGACACAGTTATAACTGGTTTACCTGCCGAAAAAGCCGGAATAAAAAAAGGAGATAAAATAGTGGCGGTGAATGACGCTCCAACACCTTACTTTCAGGATTTCGTGAAAGCATTAAAAAACAATAAGAGCAAAACTGTTGCTGTTAAACTTATCAGAAATAGTGATACAATGAATATTTCTGCTGTTGTATCGGAAGATGGTAAAATAGGGATCGGTCCAAGATCTTTGGATAATTATTTTGAATTAGCTACCAAAGAATATGGATTCTTCGCTTCCTTCCCTGCCGGTATTCACAAAGCCTATGATACATTTGATGGATATATCAAGCAAATGAAAGTGCTATTCACTGTAAAAGATGCACACAAAGAAATCGGAGGATTTGTTTCAATCGGAAAGGCATACAGCACAACATGGGACTGGCAACGCTTTTGGGCTTTCACCGCTTTTTTAAGTATCGTGTTAGCGATCATGAACATATTACCGATCCCTGCATTGGATGGTGGTCACGTTATGTTCTTACTATACGAGGTCATTACACGCAGAAAGCCAAATGAAAAAGTGATGGAATATGCTCAATATGCAGGAATGATCTTGTTATTGGCACTTTTATTGTATGCAAACGGCAACGATATTGTTCGATTATTTAGCAAATAACAATGAGAAACAAACATCTTTTTATACTTTCTTTTTTAATTATTCTTCTCCAGAAAAATATATTTTCTCAAGAAGGAACTCGCACTACCACTAGCGATAAAAAAGAGATCAGTGGAAAGATCATGATCATTCCTTTCGATCCGATGATGTATATGAGTGAGATCGATCAAAAGATCAATCAACAAACAAAATGGGAATTCAGA
>JAEUTU010000064.1 GCA_016786925.1 Bacteroidia bacterium | reverse complement strand
TACTCATGTTCTGTTTGCGAGTTCAACTTTGAAAAATTTTATGGCAGTTTAGGCTACAAATTTATCCACGTTCATCTTTTGACACAAGTAGCAAATATCAAACAAGAATATAAAGTTAATCCAATTCAAGACTTAAGACCTGTTTGTCCAAATTGTCATTCAATGTTGCATAAGCAAAATCCTCCAATGACAATTGAAGAACTTAAAGAGATCATAAAAAATAATAAATAAGAATACAATAATTTACCACTAATTCTGCGTATTTAAAGAAATAAACAATCAAAATTATAATTCAATAACTGCTATCTAGGGTAAGGAGATGAAAAAAGTAATAGAAAAATTAAAGGAGTTTAGCACCCAAATAGACTTAAATGAAAGATTCGACTACAAGTTTAATATTTCCGATAAGATTTTTAGTACAATTGAAACGAAAAGTCTTTCCAATAAAAAAAATCCATTTGATCAAAATATTGAATTGAAATGGATTTTGAGTGAAAAATACAAAACAAATTCTGAACAAAGTTTTATCGACTTCTGGATAATAAATAATTGGGGTGGAATTAGAGGGTTCAAACAAAATCAGCACAATATTGAAAAAATTAATCGCTTTAAGAAACAACTTAGTAATAAAAAGCTATCATTAGACTGTTTTAGCACAATCTCTTCTCTCTCAAAAATAGCCTCATTTATTGAACCTGAAAAATATGTAATTTATGACTCAAGGGTAATTTACACAATGAATTGGTTGATTTTAACCTGTGAAAATGAAAATAGTTTTAAAGAAAAATATTTTCCAATGCCAAGCGGACGTAATAAAATAATAGCTGACTTTGATATGAATACAATTGTTAACATTTCTCACATCTCTGAATACGTTGAAAAAAAAGAGCTCTTTATTTCTCAGCAAAGAGCGTATTTCGAATTTTGTGATTTCATAAAGACAACCACAAAATCAATATATGGAGAAAATTCTAAACCCTATGAACTAGAAATGCTATTATTCACATTAGCAGATAAAGAAATATTCAACGAATTGAAGAACCGAATACATATAACAACAAGAAAAAAATTCAATTTATAATCATCTAATTATTAAAATAATTTTAATTAAAAAGGAAAGCCGACCAACAAAAAAGGCCACCTCACGGTAGCCTTTTATATTTTATAAAGCAAAATGCTTATTTAATATCTTTCATTTTTTGAGCCAGCATATTAAAGAAATTGCCCAATGGTTTTTCTACCATCATTTTTAACATCGGGTTCAGATCCGATTCAAAAGTTAATTGTCCTACACAATTGCTCGCATCTTTTTCGGTTAACAACACAAACAATTTGAATTCAAAAGGTACTTTGCCATGTGAACTGATCGAGATCTTTGTATTCGGTGTTTTCTCAACGATCTTCATGCCAATGGTTGCCATACCGTTCAAGGTAAATGAACACTCATCGGCAGTCGATTGCCAATTGGTTACCTGTGGAGGCATCAATTGACTGAAATTATTGAAATCACTTAAATGGTTAAAGATCTTCTCTGCAGAATTATTGATCTCTACTTTATCACTCTCGATCTTGGTTAATGACATGTTATTTCTTTTTTATAAAATTAACTTATTTTCCCCACTCTGCCGGATTCTCTCTCCACTTTTTTAATGATTCCAGATCCTTCTCCGTAATATAGTTCGATTTCAATGCTTGCGCGATCAAGGTATCATAATTGGTCAGTGTTACCACTTTGCAATTGGCTGTTTGGAAATTGTCGACCGCTGTTTGGAAACCATAAGTAAAGATAGCGGCCATTCCTTTTACATCACATCCTGCCTCACGCAATGCTTCCACTGCTTTTAAACTGCTGCCGCCTGTAGAGATCAGATCCTCGATCACCACTACCGACTGCCCTTTTTCAACCACTCCTTCTATCATATTGGTCATACCGTGTTTCTTCGCCTCAGAACGGACATATACAAATGGCAATCCCAATTCCTGTGCTACCAATGCGCCTTGTGCAATACCACCCGTTGCTACACCTGCAATTACATCAGGCTTTGCAAAGTTATTGTTGATGGTCTGAACAAATTGCTGACGCACATAGGTGCGCACGCTCGGATACGACAAAGTAACACGGTTGTCACAATAAATAGGTGACTTCCATCCCGATGCCCAGGTAAATGGATTATTAGGTTGTAATTTAATTGCTTTAATTTGCAAAAGGAATTCTGCAACCTTCAGCGCTGATTCTTCTTTAACTTTTGTAGGACTCATGTTTATTTTTTGCGTGTGCAAAGATATTAAAGTAGATTTAATGGCAATATATATTAATTAACAATTTAGACGAATGATCAAGGTATTTTCCCTCAATAAAACCATCTATCTGATTGATAATAAGAACCTCTACAAACCAGGTTCTAAAAGCACTTTGGAGCCAATTGCCTCCGAAGCCGAAATGAGAAAAAAATACGAGGCCTTATTTCGTCAACAGGATATAGATGAAGCCTATTTTTTGAACGATAAACTGGAGAATTTATTAACATTTTTCAGCGCAATGTTCAAAATTATTGAGGCGGCAGGTGGTCTGGTACAAAATAATGAAGGAAAATGGCTTTTTATCTTCCGTAATGGCAAATGGGATCTTCCGAAAGGAAAGATCGAAAAAGGTGAAAAAGTTAAAACGGCTGCCATCCGCGAAGTAGAAGAAGAATGTGGCATCAGTAAATTACAGATCATCAAAGAATTGCCTTCTACCTATCATACTTATTTTATGGAAGAGAAACAGGTGCTTAAACGTACCTATTGGTTTGAAATGAGCTGTGCCGATACATCAGCGCTTGTTCCACAAGTAGAAGAAGGCATTACGGATGTGCAATGGTTGGCTCCTACAGAATTTAAAAAGGTGAAAACCAACACTTATGAATCTATTCTGGATGTATTAAAAGCACTGGAATAATTTATCAACAAAAAGGCTAAAACTGTTTAAAACATTATCATTCCCGCCTATTCAGGAAACTTATATTTGTGATATAAATTGAATTTATGTCAGATATACGTTTTTATAAAAAGATAGCATTGCAATTGGGCATTGCCGAAAAACAAGTAAGTGCCACCGTTGGTTTATTGGATGAAGGTGCTACTATTCCATTTATTTCCCGTTACCGAAAAGAGATGACCGGCAGCTTGGATGAAGTGCAGGTGGCGAATGTGCGTGATGAGATCGAGCGCCTGCGTGCATTGGAAAAACGCAGAGAGGCCATCATGGAATCCATTGAAGGACAAGGTAAATTAACGCCTGAATTGATACAACAGATCAATGCTGCCGAAACATTATCTACCCTTGAAGATATTTATTTACCATACAAACCAAAACGCAGAACCCGCGCTACCATTGCCCGTGAAAAAGGATTGGAGCCTTTGGCGGAACTTATTTTCAAGCAAGGTAAAATGGATGTGGAAGGAGAAGCGGAGAAGTTTGTAGATACGGAAAAAGAAGTTTTAACTAGTGATGCAGCATTATCAGGCGCACGTGATATCATTGCCGAATGGATCAATGAAAATGCAGAAGCACGCGATAAGATCCGTACATTATTCAAACGTTCTGCTACCATCAAAAGTAAAGTACTGCGTGGCAAAGAAGAAATTGGAGAAAAGTTCAAAGATTATTTCGATTGGGAAGAACCATTGATGAGTTGTCCATCGCACCGCTTATTAGCCATTCGCAGAGGCGAAGGCGAAGAAGTGTTGAACATTCATATTGCTCCACCCGAAGAGGATGCATACAAAATTTTGGAGATGCAATTTGTTACATCTACCAATGCTACTTCTGAACAAGTAAAACTAGCAGCACATGATGCATACGATCGCATGATGCAAAGTTCTATTGAAAGTGAGATGCGCATACTTACCAAAGAATTAGCCGATGAAAAAGCCATTCAGGTATTTGCGGACAACTTACGTGAATTGTTGCTGGCATCACCATTAGGACAAAAAGCGATCCTGGCTATCGATCCGGGATTCCGCACAGGATGTAAAGTTGTAGCATTAGACAAACAAGGAAAGTTATTGGAAGATACAGTGATCTATCCGCATGAACAGAACAAGATCTTCCATTCCAAACAAACGGTTATGGCTTTGTGTGCAAAACATAATCTCGAAGCCATTGCAATCGGAAACGGAACTGCTAGTCGCGAAACAGAGAACTTCATCCGCAGCATTGATGAATTACCGAAAGACATCAACATCATTATGGTAAATGAAAGCGGTGCATCTATCTATTCAGCATCGGATGTGGCACGTGAAGAATTCCCTGATAAAGACATAACGGTTCGTGGTGCTGTATCTATTGGAAGACGATTAGCCGATCCATTGGCAGAGTTGGTAAAGATCGATGCGAAATCAATTGGTGTTGGACAATATCAACACGATGTGGATCAATACTTATTGAAAAAGAAATTGGATGAAGTAGTAGAAAGTTGTGTGAACAGAGTGGGTGTGGAAGTTAATACCGCAAGTAAACAATTGCTGACCTACGTTTCGGGATTAGGACCACAACTGGCAAAAAATATTGTTGAATACAGAAATGAGAATGGCGCATTTAAAACGCGTAAAGACCTGTTGAAAGTGCCACGCATGGGCGATAAAGCGTTTGAGCAGGCAGCAGGATTCTTACGTGTAGCGAATGGAAAACATCCATTGGACAGAAGTGCTGTGCATCCGGAGAGTTATCCGATCGTAGAAAAAATGGCTGCCGATCTGAATTGCACCATCGAACAATTGATGAGTGATAAAGAATTAAGAAAAAAGATCAGTCTGCAAAAATATGTCACCGAAACCGTTGGTTTACCAACCTTGAACGACATCATGAATGAGTTGGACAAGCCGGGACGCGATCCGCGTAAATCATTTGAAGTATTTAAGTTTGATGACAGTGTACATGAGATCGCTGATCTGCGCGTAGGCATGCGATTACCGGGTATCGTTACCAATGTAACCAACTTCGGAGCATTTGTGGATATTGGTGTACATCAGGATGGATTGGTGCATGTATCACAATTATCCAACACTTTTGTTAGCGATCCTAACACCGTAGTAAAAGTATCACAACAAGTGATGGTAACCGTTACCGAAGTGGATGCACAACGTAAGCGTATTGCATTATCCATGAAAGACAATGCTGCCGGAACAACAACTTCCAATACAAGCAAGCCATCAAGTAATAATAACAATAATAAAAACAACCTGCCTGCCGGCAAGGCAGGAAAACAAGAGGCACCGGCCAATGATTTTGCATCACAGCTGGCTGCTTTGAAGGATAAGTTTAAATAAGCAACAACAGGATTTATTTCTTATTTTTGCTACTCAATTTTAAGACAAATGAAAATTTCATATAACTGGTTAAAACAGTACGTTAAAACAGATCTTGCACCTGAAGAAATGGGTAAACTATTAACAGGTTGCGGACTGGAAGTAGAAAGCATAGAAAAAGTAGAGACTGTAAAAGGTGGTTTGCAAGGCATGGTGATAGGTGAAGTAAAGACAAAAGAAAAACATCCTGATGCCGACAAGCTCAGCTTAACAACAGTGGACATTGGTACCGGAGAGTTACTGAACATTGTTTGCGGTGCTCCGAATGTAGCAGCAGGACAAAAAGTGGTAGTAGCAACCATTGGTGCTAAATTATATCCAAGTACAGGCGAACCATTTGAAATAAAAAAATCTAAGATCCGTGGTGCTGTATCCGAAGGAATGTTATGTGCTGAAGATGAGATCGGATTAGGACAATCGCATGCAGGTATCATGGTGCTGAACGCTGAAGCGAAAATAGGAACGCCTGCCAAAGAATATTTTAATATTGAAGAGGATTTTATGTTCGAGATCGGTTTAACACCGAACAGAGCCGATGCTGCTTCGCATGTGGGTGTTGCGCGCGACCTTGTTGCCGTATTGAAAACCTTGCATCCGGAAAACAAAGTAGAATTACAATTGCCGGATGTACGCAAATTCAAAACAGATAATACGGATCTTACATTAGAAGTTTCTGTTGAGAACAGCACTGCATGCCCTCGTTATTCAGGCGTTTCCATCAGCAATGTAAAAGTAGCCGATTCACCTGATTGGTTAAAAAATAAATTATTAGCCATCGGGCTCCGTCCGATCAACAATATTGTTGACATCACCAATTATGTATTGCATGAATTAGGGCAACCGCTGCATGCCTTTGATGCCGACAAGATCAAAGGGAAAAAAGTGATCGTAAAAACACTTCCTGAAAAAAGCAAATTCAAAACATTGGATGATGTGGAGCGTGAATTATCATCAGAAGATCTGATGATCTGCAATACCAATGGAGGCATGTGCATAGCAGGTGTGTTTGGTGGAATTGAATCAGGAGTTTCCGAAAACACAACTAACATCTTTTTGGAAAGTGCGTATTTCAATTCAACATCTATCCGTAAATCATCCAAGCGTCATGGTTTAAAAACCGATGCATCTTTCCGTTTTGAGCGTGGTACTGATCCAAACATCACTGTTTTTGCCTTAAAACGTGCTGCATTATTGATCAAAGAAATTGCCGGAGGAAGCATCAGTTCAGAGATCGTTGACCTCTACCCTGCTCCGGTTGAGAATTTCAAAGTACCGTTCTCATTTGAAAAATGTAACAGCCTCATCGGAAAGAAGCTGGATAAGGAATTGATCAAAAATATTTTGTCATCGCTTGAGATCAAGATCGAAAGTGAAAGCAATGATGCTTTATTGCTTTCTATTCCTCCATTCAAAGTGGATGTTACACGTGAGCAAGATGTGATCGAAGAAGTATTACGTATCTATGGATACAACAACATTGAGATCCCAACAGCCTTGAACTCCTCTTTATCGTTTGCTGAAAAACCGGACAAAGAAAAGATACAAAACATTATTTCTGAACTATTGACCAACAATGGCTTCAATGAAACAATGTGTTTATCATTAACAAAAGAAGATTACTCCAGTCGTTTAAAATCGATCAATGCCGATCAGAATGTAAAGATGTTGAATCCATTGAGCAGCGACTTGAACGTATTACGTCAGACACTTTTATTCAGTGGATTGGAAAGCATTGCCTACAATCAGAACAGAAAGAATGCGGATCTGAAATTATATGAATTCGGAAAAACGTATTTGGCGGTTAAAGGCGAACAAGGCAATAAATACATAGAAACAAAACATTTGGCTTTATTCATTACCGGAAAGAAAAAAGAAGAAAGCTGGAATGCAAAAGCAGAGAATGTAAATTTCTATACCTTAAAAGGATATGTAAAAGCGATCATTGAGCGTTTAGGCATTGATGCTAAATTAAACGACACAACTACTGAAGAGTTTGTGCAAGGCTTGAGTTATACCTGGAACAAAAGAACATTGGTAACATTTGGTAGTATTGCAAAACCGGTGTTAAAATCAATGGACATCAAACAGGAAGTATTCTTCGCTGATTTCAACTGGGATCTGGTTATCGAAGCCATCAAAAAGAACAAAGCATTGATGTACACGGAAGTGCCTAAGTTCCCGGAAGTACGAAGAGATCTGGCGATGTTGATCGACCGATCGGTTAAATTCGACCAATTAGAACAATTAGCATTTCAGGCTGAAAAAGGCTTATTGAAAAATGTGAACTTGTTTGATGTGTACGAAGGGGATAAACTTCCGGAAGGAAAAAAATCCTATGCATTGAGCTTTACTTTGTTGGATGAGAATGCAACCTTAACCGACAAACAAATTGAAAAGATCATGGAGAAGCTGATCAAAACCTATCAGGAAAAAGTAGGTGCAGAGATCAGATCATAATCTGAAATTCTTATTAATAAAAAGGGCGCTCATGTTGAGCGCCTTTTTTATTAATGCATTACCACCACTTTTTGTTGATGAAGTATTTTGTTTCCGGATCTGAATTGACAGAAATAAAAGCCATTTGCAAAAGCTGAAATATCCATACTTGATTGACCATTGGCTAGTTCTTGAGAGCTGATCAATTTACCTGTAACATCCAGTATATCTATGCGATCAATAACAGCAGTACTTTTATTGGAAAAGTATAACACATCTTTCACAGGATTAGGATACACAAATAGTTGTTCATTGTTCTCCAATTCATTGATGGAAGTAATATTACAATTGATGGCATTGCCGGGAATATTGGCATCCAACCATGCCAAACGTAAACTGATCCAGTTCTTGAATTTTGTTACCTGACCGGCAAACGTTGCCGGATCGGCATCTACTTCAGGAGTTCCGGTGCTTACGCCTAAGTTCCCCCATTTATCAAAATGTCTATATTGTGCCGAATCAAGATATAAAGCAATGGAATCAATATAGTTGAACAAATAATTTTCACTTAAAATATTCGTCCTGAAATATTCCCATCTGCAACGCAAAGTGTTTTGAAAAGAAGTATCCTGCATCATACGCACATACCAACCCGGTGAGTTCACATCCGGATTACAATCATTGATATGATGTGCCCAACCCGATCCATCTGTTGCTGCAAAGATGGAACATTCATTAATATTTTTCCAGGCCCAGTCAAAATCCCAAACAGGACCCGCTTTCAATTTAGAGATCCCTGTAAGTTTATCCTTATCCTTATGAAAATAAGAACTCTTTTTAAAACCATCATTATTTCTTGCCAGCTCATTCACGATCAGGTAATCCACAAACGAAGTGATACTCATGTATTTTCTGTATCCATTAGCTGTATCCGTATAATTAGTGCTATACAATGCAGTTTCAAGATCATTTACAAAAGTTTGAATGTAATTTTTCTGTTGTATGGTTATATTATCAGGCTTAGGATAATCGTACACCAAATGAATATTAAATGTAGGGTGATCGATCGGATGGTAATTTAATAACCAACTGTTGCTCGCATCCCAATAATCATTTTTTAAAATATAACCGCCTGTCAGATCGATACCTGTATTTTCCATCGTATCTAACTTAGCAATATCTACCCTGTTATTATCACGCTTTATACTTTCCATTAACATATAAACACCCTGATAGCTACCGTTCACTACTACTTCACAATATTGACTGCGAGTAGAATAATGTCCCATCTCATTGAATAATTTGTAGGCAAGTGTATTTCTAACAAACACTTTATCATTATAATTAGCAATAAGTGACCAGTCGTGTTCAGCAGGCATCCCTAGTAATGACGCGTCCAATTCTAGATTAGAAGCATCACGCGTTTCAATAGCATAAGGTTTTTGAGGAAGTGATTGAGAGTAAGCACCACGCATTTCAATTCCAATATTACCATTGTAATTGTTTGCAGGATCAGTCACATGATTCATCATACCCGGACCATTATAAATGATTCCCATCGTACCATTGATCTTGGGTTCGTCCGGAATAGGAGTCCCTCCGGTATTGATAATTACAATTGGTAAATTGGATTGTGTAAACACAAAGGGACCACTCGCACCGGCACCAAATGTGATGCTCCAACTATTCAGCACCCCTGCATCAGCAGGATAGGTATCAACGATTCTTAATTTCCATACACCATTTCCATTCTGCCCATTATTCATATTCCCCAGAGTTTCCTGAGGCTTAAAAGTCCCTGTAAATGGTGCAGTTGCCGTTCCAATTGGTGTGGAAGAAGATTGACTTAAACAAGTATTCGTAAAATCATCATCACCTCCACCTATTCCGGAGAACAAATTGATCTCGGTTCCATCAGGAGCTACTAGATGAACATTCAGATCGGAATCATAGGTATGTGAAATATCCAAACAAACATTTATTAAGCCATGACTTGTATTTATTGCCGCAGGACTCAATCCGGAAACCGTTAGATTAAAATCATTCACCTGACCGTCATCGGTAATATTACCCGTGGTACCGTTATATGTTTGTGCAAAAATTGCTGTTGAGAAGAACAGACAATAGAATTTTAAAATGTATCTCATAAATTAAAAAAAACGCCTCAAAAGAGGCGTTTGTGTTTTTTATTTGACGATGGTCACATGACCAATGTATTCTTTATTATTTCCTTTGAAATCTTTAAACGTTACTCTCCAGACATACACTTCCTGCTGAACCAGATCACCTATATTATTATAAGCTCCATTCCATCCTTCGAAATAATCGTTGGTTTTAAATACTTGTTCTCCCCAACGGTTGAATATTCTCATTTCAAATGTTGATAGTTCGATACCATAACCATATACACGGAACACATCATTTTTTCCATTACCATTAGGAGTGAATGCATTTGGTGCATAGAACACTTGAATAGGATCAATTCCTATCCATCCCGCTGTTGTATCCGCGCAACCATTGGTATTAGTAACGATCAACTCAACTAAGTAATAACCTGTATCAGGGAATACATACGTTGGATTTTGAATAGTAGAAGTTCCCAAATTGTCGAAGGTCCATAACCATGAATCGATCACACCGGTTGAAAGATCACTAAAATGAACTGTAGGATCAATGATCGTTGTTGGCTGCGGAGAAGCCGAATAATGCGCTACCGGTTGAGAGTGAATTGTAATGTATCCTGTTTGAGTTACTGAGCTAGAGCATCCGATCGTGTTGGTATAAGTAAAGCTTACATCATACGAACCAGCTGTTGTGTACTCAAAAGATGGATTGCAGGTAGTAGATGTTGCACCTGTTCCAAAGGTCCAGGCACAAGTTCCACCCGGTTGATTCACAGTAGAAACAAAATTGATGGTAGTTGGCTCACAACCTTCTGTTGTATCTGATGTAAATGAAATAACAGGTGAAGCGATCACGATGATCGTATCTGTATCCACATTACCACACAAGCCGGTGATACTATAAGTGATCACATGCTGACCAGGACCAGCTGTTGCAGGATCAAAAACTCCTGTTGTTGGATTAGTAATACCTGTTCCACTCCAAGTTCCACCCGGACTAACAGCCGCAAGAGTAACAGCTGAAGCAGTTGTACAGAAAGGACCAACGTGTGTGATGGTTGCATTTAACTGATTCGTAACTACGATTAATACGGTATCCTGTGCTGTACAAGGAGTGGTAATATTGTAAGTAATTGTGTGCGTACCTACACCTGCTGTTGCAGGATCAAATGTTCCGGCAGTAGCATTCGTGATTCCCGGACCACTCCATGTACCACCCGCTGTCGCTGCAGCTAAAGTAATGGTCGCACCCGTTGAGCACTGATTAGGAACCGGAGTGATGGTTGCGTCAGGTTGTGGCGTTACCACAATACTAATCGTATCGGCACCGATACCACAAGCACCATTTACCGCAAAAATAATTTGATGAGTTCCGTTTCCGGCTGTTGCAGGATCAAAAACACCCGTTGATGCATTCACACCCGGACCACTCCAAGCGCCTGAACTCATTGGTACATTTACAGCTAACTGTTGTGTTCCACCATTCACACAGAAAGGTCCTGCAGGTGTCACGGTTAACGCATTAATATTTATTACATCTACTTGTACACTGTCGGTTGAAGAACAACCTCCGGCAATATCGGTTACTGTAACAGTAAACGTTGTGGTAGTCATTGGTTGTGCAGTTGTGTTTTGTGCACTTGCATTGGCAATATTACCACTGGATGGTGTCCATGCATAGCTATAATTAGCAGGATTTGCAGCTACAGCACAAGTTCCAAAACGAACATTCGGACGTTCAAACTGAGAAACAAATGCATCCGGTAAAGGAAGTCCGCAACCCGGAGAAGGATCTTCATAATCATTCACTACAGAAGCAAAAGTTGTAGTTGTTTTATTTAAAATATCATTTTGTGTCCAGCTGGCATTGTTATAACACATCTCTACGATCAAATTAGAGATCCCATCCCATTCATATACAGTGGTTAAATTATAAGTATTGATTCCCAATGTGGTTGTAACAGCAGTAGGACCAAACACCGTTGTTCCAACTGCTTGAAATGCCGTAGTTGGAAGAGAACTTAAATTCGTGCAACCTATTTTGATCGTAAAATTACTGTAAGGCTGGGTACTTGCTTTTTGAGCAACATCAAGGGCAATAGATGTAATTTTACCACCAACAAATCCTAAGGCATTTAGCTCAGCTGCAGTGAACAGCATTTGAATACGACCATTATTCCAGAATCCGGTAAATGGTGTAGGATAAGCATTGGTTGCAAGTGTTCCTGTTCCAACAATAATAGGAACAGATACAGCACAACCACCTGTTGCACTTGGACCACAAACAGCTGGAACTCCATTTCCAAACACAACACCCAAACTAGCTGTTCCACCTGCACAGAATGATGTATCGGCAGTAGCAGTAATTGTTGGAGAAACCGCAGGGATCACCGAAATAGTGACGTTATCTGTTTTGATACATCCTTGTGGACTAGTAACGGTAACCGTATAATTATAAGTTCCTGGAGCTGTAATAGTCGCTATAGGGTTGGCAATAGTTGGATCACTTAAATAAGTAGCAGGTGACCAATTGTAGGTGTAACCCGGAGCAGTAGGAGTCAAGTTTGCTATACCCAATTGAATCGGTTGCAACAAACAAGAACTAGTTCCACTTTGAGTAACATTGTAACTAAAATCAGGAACCACAAAAACTGTAACGGTATCCACGTTATCGCATGTTCCACTTAAATTACTCACAACTGCATAGGTAGTTGTTGCAGTTGGACTCGCTACAGGGTTAGCACATGGATTACATGAAAAATTTCCTGGATTCATAGGTGGACCTGAAACTACCGACCAATTAAATATGCTACCACCGTAGGCATTTAATTGAGCTGTTTGAGAACCACAAATAGTTAAATCCGGGTTCACGGTAGTGGCATCCAAAATATTTACATTATACACATATGTCTGAATACCTTGAACCGGACAAGCCCCATCTTGCATTGTAATTGTAAACGTCAAATTTTGTCCTTGTGTTCCTGCCGGAGCAGTCCATGATATATTTAAAGTTAGCGGATTAGTGGAAGCACCCACTTGTGTGATCACTGCTCCAGGTAATGCTAACTGGATATTCGAGATATAAGTTAAAATATTCGTTGCATCGGGATCGGTATAGGTAGCATTAAAGCTAAAGCTATTCCCTGCGCACATCTCTAATGCATACGGG
The DNA here is from genome assembly GCA_016786925.1 of Bacteroidia bacterium. GTDB lineage: Bacteria > Bacteroidota > Bacteroidia > 2-12-FULL-35-15 > 2-12-FULL-35-15 > 2-12-FULL-35-15. Next base: position 5,238 of record JAEUTU010000064.1, on the reverse strand, counting down.
CCGGTTTGTACTGCATTGCCGGTAAATCCAAACATAGTACCTGTGGTAGGATCAGGAACCTGATTCGGACAATTTTGTACAACAAACTGAATATCACGCATAACTGAACCAATTAGATTTCCGTTACTGTCATACTCCTGAACCAATACTGCGACCACGAAATTTCCAATTGTAGTAGGTGTAAATGTTAAAAGGCCTGTATTAGGATCAATAAAAATTCCTGGGATAGGTGAAGTTCCTGTATAAGGAGCAATGTATGTACATGGTAACCCTGAATTCTCTAATGCAGGAATAATTGAATAGAATAATGAATCACCATCATTTTCAATTACACCATAACTATAACTCACCGGCTGGTTAGCACAAACATAAGGAATCGGTTGAGCAGTAAACGCAGGTGAACTATTACATGCAGCAGTACCACTATTTAATGTTGCTTCAACATAACTATTATTTGGAGTTACATTCGTAACTGCATTATTCCTGCAGCACGTCTGCCAACTCATGGTCCAAGTATCACATGGTGGAGCTAATGTTACAATTCCTGTATAATTAAACACCCACATCCCCGGCAAGGTTCCACCATTACATGTACTTTGCGGTAATTGGGCCTGACATAACTGAGAGATCTCTAATCCGTTTGTGCTTTGTGGTGTTACGTTCACCGTCAAAGTTGCTGTCCCTCCACATGTACTTGTAAAATTCACCGTTTGAGAAGCCCCCGGATTAAAACCTGCACAATCCACAAACAGGTTAAGGTTGATCTCATACTGATTGTTTCCCAAACAGTTATAGGTGATCTCACCACCTGCAATGTGCGAAGCATAAGTAGACTTAGAGAGTATACCTATGAAAAGTACAACGAAAAGAAACTGTATTTTTTTAGTCATCTTATTTTTATTACCGTTATCGAAACAAAATTAGCTTTAATTAGAATGATTATAATTTACAAATATAATACATTATTAGTCCTTGACCTTGAAATTTAACATCTAAAAACCTAAAAAAAGATGTGATTTTCATGTGAATAGTTGCATGGAATCAGATTATTTTCTGTTTTTCGGCCAATAAGCCTACATTTGCCTCGTGAACAAGCTCCACACTATACTTAACTATCTGATATACAGATTCCGATCAGTCAATGAACATGCCATTCATTCCCCATTTGTTTTTACTCTTACAAGGGATATTATTTACAACAAAGCAGCGTTTTATTCTTATGAATCCATCGAGGATTTAAGACGCCAACTACTTCGGTCAAATGAACAGTTAAAAGTGGTAGATCTTGGAGCCGGTTCGCAAGTGAATAATGCACATTCGCGCCCGATTTCACAAATCACAAGGAATGCTGCCAAGCCGGCCAAATATGCCCAGCTACTATTTCGTATATGTGATCATTTCCAAGCACATACAATTATTGAATTAGGAACATCATTAGGGATCAGTACAGCCTATATGGCTTCCGCAAACTCCAAAAGCACCGTTCATACCATCGAAGGAAGTCCTGAGATCGCTCAAAAAGCGAAGCAAAACTTTGAGCAATTAGGGCTTCATAACATTCAACAGCATACCGGAAATTTTGATAACGTTTTGCCCAGGCTTTTAGAACAGATCCCGCAGCCCGACCTGATATTTTTTGACGGAAATCACCGTAAAGATGCGACACTGAGGTATTTCGAGCTCTGTCTAAAAAAAGCACACAATGAAACCGTGTTCATTTTTGACGATATTTACTGGAGTAAAGAAATGACAGAGGCCTGGGAAGAGATCAAAAAGCATGACACTGTCACTGTTACGGTCGATCTGTTTTTTATCGGTATCGTATTTTTCAGAAAAGAACAAAAAAAGCAACACTTTGTTATTAAATTTTGACCCATCAATTAGATCAAAAGCGCTATCTTCGTAAACATGGAATCCATCATTAAGCTTCAGAACATTGCAAAATCCTATAAGATAGGATCAGAGACCATTCATGCTTTACGCTCTGTATCATTAGAGATCTATAAGAATGAATATGTTGCTTTAATGGGACCATCGGGATCCGGAAAATCAACATTGATGAATGTTTTGGGTTGCTTGGACAGCCCCAGCAGTGGCGAATACATTTTGAACGGCAAATCTGTTGCGCAAATGCTGGATGATGAACTAGCTGAAGTTAGAAATAAAGAGATTGGATTCGTTTTTCAATCCTTTAATCTTTTACCACGCTCCAGCTCATTAGATAATGTTGCTCTACCTCTAGTTTATGCCGGATTTTCAAAAGACCAACGCATCAAAAGGGCAACAGAAGTATTGGAACAAGTAGGTTTGGGTGGCAGGATCATGCACAAACCCAATGAACTCTCCGGTGGACAACGCCAGCGTGTAGCCATAGCAAGAGCCCTGGTAAACAATCCGGCTATCATTTTAGCCGATGAGCCTACAGGTAATCTGGATTCAAAAACATCCGTAGAGATCATGGCATTGCTCGAAGAGATCCACAAACATGGGAATACGATCGTTTTGGTTACACACGAAGAAGACATCGCACAACATGCACACCGTATTGTTCGATTAAAGGATGGGGTTGTGGAGCGTGACTATAAAAATGAAAATGTGACCACCGTTAGCAACAGAGTGGCGCACTAAAGTGAAGGATCATGGCATTTAAAGTATATACTAAAACAGGCGACAAAGGACAAACCTCACTGATTGGAGGTACAAGAGTCCCAAAACACCATATCCGTATTGAAACGTACGGAACTGTTGACGAACTCAATTCGTACATCGGATTGATACGTGATCAGGAGATCGATCCTGCAGCCAAACAAGTACTCATAGAAATTCAAGACCGTTTGTTCACTATCGGTTCCTCATTGGCTTCCGATCCTGAAAAAAGCAAAATGAAGATCCCCGACCTCAAAGAAGAAGACATTGTTTTTTTGGAGAAAGAGATCGATAACATGGATGAGACATTACCGGAAATGAAATCCTTTGTTCTACCGGGAGGCCATACTACTGTCTCATTTTGCCATATCGCCAGATGTGTTTGTAGAAGAGCAGAACGCCTGACCATACAACTCTCCGAAAGTGGTTTTGTTGACGAACTGGTGATCAAATACCTTAATCGATTAAGTGATTATCTTTTTGTGCTTTCCCGAAAATTATCACAGGATCTGAACGCACAGGAAATTCCCTGGAAACCAAGAATGTAGCACTGTTTATAATTAATTTCAAATCTTCATTAAAAACTTCTCCGAAGACTTTGATTACTGAAATTAATTTTTACTTTTGCACGAAAATTGAATTTTAATAACAGAATGTAACATGTTTTTCATTTTTACGTTCTAAAATCAAAAAATAAAGACTATGTATTGGACACTTGAATTAGCAAAACATTTGGAGGATGCGCCTTGGCCTGCAACAAAAGACGAATTGATTGACTTTGCGATTCGTTCAGGAGCTCCAATGGAAGTAATTGAAAATCTTCAGGAAATTGAAGACGAAGGTGAAACCTATGAATCGATCGAAGAAATTTGGCCGGACTATCCAACAAAAGAAGACTTCTTCTTTAATGAAGATGAGTATTAAATAAAAAGCGAGAATTATCTCGCTTTTTTTGTTTTATAATAATTGATCAAACCCCAAACCGACACTAGCGTCCATGTGCCTTCCAATATAATAAAAGGCAAGTAATTGATCAGCACGGAAGCCAAACAAGCAATGCCTGCTCCCACTATATTCAACACAATATACACAAGGCTATCTTTATCCATTTTCCCTGTTAGATTCAGAAAAAAAGCCAGCAATAAAATACACACACCTATCAAACCAATAATATCAGGAATTGTCATTGAAAAAAGTTTAATGTCCGTGTCCTACAAAAGCCAGAGCGGCTCCTAAAATAATGATCAAAAATTTGATCAGATTAAAGCGGTGATTCTCACTCGACTCGAAAAGAATAGTTGTAGAAATATGTAAAAATATACCCACTACAACTGCCATGATCTTATCAAAATATATAGAAAAATCACCAATCATATTCGCGCCAATCACATGACTGGTAAGTGCACCCAAAGGAGTTACCAGAGCAAAAATGACCAAGGAAAGAACGGCCACCTTTTTCTCCATATGTGATTTAATCAGCATAGTCATTAAAGCGATCGCTATTGGAATATTATGCAATACGATCCCGGTTAAAAGCGATTGATACGAATCATTAGACGAATCGGCCAAAGGCATTCCCTCCAAAAAGGAATGGATCGACAAACCCAGCATCATTGCCCATGGAAAAGCATGTGTGTGACCTTTATGGTGATGAATATGAATATGTCCATGTTCGATCCCTTCCGTAAAGAATTCGAACAATATTTGCATAAAGAATCCGATCAGGATATACAAACCGATATCCTCCGATGAAGAAGCATAAATTTCAGGAATCAGGTGCAATACACTGATTGCAAACAAATAAGCACCGCTGAATGACAAAACCAGCTTTAAGCTTTTACTGCTAATATTTACAAATAACACAGCGATTCCGCTAATGATAACAGATAAAAAAAGAGCTATGTAGGCCGAATAATTCATGAACTCATTTTCTGTGCGATCAGGATCAGTCGTTCTGATTTTTTTTCATCAAACTGATCGAGCTTATAATTTCCGCGTAAATGTACTATTTTAAGTTTGTTGGAGGCAAAGTATTTCTCAAAATCGCTCAACTGCAATGCCTTTACTCTTTCCTCAAAAAAATATTCTTGTCCCTTATCCGTAAAGGCGATCTGCTTCACAATAAAACCATCTTCCAGCTTTTTGCTGATCTGAAAACGAAGCCCTTCTACTACTCTCTCCTCCTGCTTAACAAGACATTCGATCACACGATTTGAATTAAAGAAATCCAGCACAAAAAAACCGCCTTCCTTTAAATTTTTATACACAGCATTGATCGTTTGATAATTATCTCGCTCACAAGAAAAGTAGCCAAAGCTGGTAAATAAATTGAACACACAGTCATAATAATTCGTTCGATAGATCTTTCGCATGTCATGTACATAAAAATGTAATCGATCATTTTCAAACTCAGCGGCACTACTTATACTCTCTTCTGAAAGATCCAAACCTGTTACATCATATCCTTTCTTATTTAAATAGATCGAATGTCGTCCTTTACCACAAGCCAGATCTAGCATCTTTGAATCAGTTGCAGGCTTAAGTAGCGTTAACAGATTATCGATGAACATCTCGGCCTCACGGTGATCTCTA
>JAEUTU010000071.1 GCA_016786925.1 Bacteroidia bacterium | reverse complement strand
AAAAAGCGGTTTGCAAAACATGCCGATGGAACACTGGAAACAAAGAATTCATTGTAAGGGAACCGAATAAATAGGTATTCAGCAACCTTTTAACTATTATTGCGTCTTTACAACGAGTATGAGTTTATTCAATAAAAGTTTATTTACCTTTTTATTTCTAGTTTCTGTCCATCTTTGTTTGGCACAAGAAGAAACAGATGCGCCTGTTCAGTCTGTTCAAGAGGAGGAATATCCTGTTGTTCCTAAACAATACTACGTATTTAGTCCAAGAGTTTCGGTTACAGTACCTCATCCTATGGGTAACAGCGCCTTTCGCAAAAGTTTTGTAGGAATCTATGAAGCAAGTGTAGGACTTAATATCAACATCTTTAAAGGCTTCTTTGTAGGTGTTACTTACAAAAACGGATTATTGAAAATAACGGAGAATAAGATCGCTGATTTTAATGCCAGTATGAATATCAATAATGCAGGTGTTAAGCTAGGAACCGATATTTTTATTGGAGACCGTAATCGTATCATTTTTTCTGCTGCCGTTACAGCGGGGCAGAATTATACCAATTATTCCGGATTGGTATGTAAAAAGCCAGGTGATAGTCCTAAATTGACAGCATTCTCAACCTCCTATCTGGAGCCCGAAGTAAACATGTTTTTTTTAGTGGAACCTAATTTTGGTATTGGAGCAACACTTGGCTACAGCATCTTCAATAAGGAGTTTGATCCCTATGAATTGTGTTTGAATGACTGGACGAATTTTGATAAAGAAAATCCCGGTAGAACACGTTACCTCAGTTTTGGATTCGGCTTCTATTACAGCTTTCTGAAAAAAAATAAGAGAGCAAAGTAATGGTACATATTCCTGCCGATATAAAAAAGCAATTGTTTTCATATTGTTTAGAATACCTTGAACAGAAGCGCAGTTCTTTGCGATCAGCTTTACAAATGGCCCGTGAAGCCGTTTCTGATGATGGAAAAAGCACAGCAGGTGATAAGCATGAAACCGGCCGTGCTATGGCACAACTAGAGCAGGAAAAACTTTCAGGACAATTTCTTGAGCTGGAAAAGGCACAACAGGTGTTAGATCAGATCGATCCCTCTGCCGAAAATACTAAGATAAAATTGGGAAGCGTAGTTTTTACTTCCAATGGTAATTATTTTATCGCCATAAGTGCAGGCAAGAAAGAAATAGAATTAGCCATTTTTTTTATTGTATCTCCCAATTCTCCAATTGGACAAGCATTAATAAATTCGAATGGAAAAGAATTTGCCTTTAACGGCAAATCATCTGCTATACAGAAGGTGATCTAATGATTTTTTAATGATCTTATTGCTAATAGCGTTCCGATCAATAAGAGCAATGCTCCCAATGCAAATGGTGCGCCCGGAAAATAGAATGCTGTGCCGGGTTTTGTGCAAAAAGAAAATAAGTTATTCATGATCAGTGGTCCGACAATAGACGTTAAACTCATCAAGCTCGTTAATGCTCCTTGAAGTTCACCTTGTTCGTTCGCAGGCACTTCGTTCGATATAACACCTTGTAATGCAGGTCCTGCAATTCCTCCTAAACAATATGGGATCAAAAAACTCATCATCATCCAACCTTTGGATGCAAATGCAAATAGGATCAATCCAACGATCATGAGCGATAGACCTATGAATATGGATTTTTTTGCTCCTAGTTTTGGAATGACGGTTCGTATCAGTCCGCCTTGTACAATGGCCACCAAAATACCCACAACGCCCAGGGAATAACCCACCCAGGTTTCATCCCATTGGAATTTTAAAATGGTGTAATAGGTCCAGGTGCTTTCCACCGATTTCCCGGCCAAGTACAAAAATACAAGTGTTGTTACCAAACCAATTACCATTGGGTAACGTTTTAAGTGCAATAGTGAACCAATAGGATTCGCTCTTTTCCAATCGAATTTACGTCTGTTTTCTTCCTTTAATGATTCCGGTAATATAAAATAGCCATAGATGAAATTCACTAATGAAAAGCAAGCAGCAACTATAAAAGGAACATGTGTTCCCCATTTACTGCAAATTCCTCCCACCACAGGACCAATAATGAATCCAATGCCAAAGGCCGCTCCGACCAAACCGAAATTTTGAGCTCTTTTTTCAGGAGTGCTAATGTCTGCAATATAAGCGGTAGCAGTTGTAAAGCTCGCTCCACTTATGCCGGCAAGGATCCGCCCAACAAATAGCCATGCAATCGTAGGTGCAAATGCCATGAATATATAATCCAATCCCAATCCTAATAAAGAAAGTAGCAATACCGGTCTTCGCCCGAAACGGTCACTTAAACCGCCAATAACGGGTGAGAAGATAAATTGCATTAATGAATAGGCTACAGCTAATAAACCACCGTATACCGATGCATCGCTGATACCTTCACCTGTAAGATGTTGAATAAGTTTTGGAGTCACCGGAATAATGATCCCGATGCCAATCACATCAATCAGAATGGTAATGAAAATAAAGAGTAGGGCTTTTTTATTTGTTTGCTCCATAAAATTTTAGCTATGCCGAAGCAAAGTTCTTTAGTGTGTCTGCTAGGTCATTCAATAGTACTAGACGTTCTGAGCTAGTATTCTTTTGAGCTTCTTTTACCTTCTGAATACCTTTTTTAACAGCTTCTACATTAAAAGGTCCTTCCATATTCTCGATGACAGTGATCGCTTCTAATGAAACCAGATAATCATCCGATAAGGCAAGTTCAATAAAGAAAGCCAAATGTTCACTGAAATTGATCTCCGATTCCCAGCATGCTGCCACTAAAATGTGTTTTTTGTCTTTTGCTTTTTTACTATTGATAGCATTGATCAGTAGATGTGCTCCCTTTTCCTTTTTTAGAGTAAGAAGTGCTTCTTCCTTTACATCTTTGTTTTTAGGGTCAGTTAAAAGCGAGATAACGGTTGTTATTTTATCTTGATTGCTTGCAGGAATAGCAATTTCTCCTTCTGCACCTACAATAGCAGTACTGTATTCTTTATTGTCGAAATATTTTTTCAGATCGTCTTTATTTTCCATTTTGTAAAATATTTATGCAAATATCATTATTTTTATGGAAATGATCATTCTAAACGTCATTTAAGAAAAAGACCATGTATCTTAAAATAGAAAATCCATGTCATGAAAATTGGGAGCAAATGACTCCTATGGATAGATCCCGCTTTTGTGAGGTTTGTCAAAAAAAGGTGCATGATCTTACATCGGCTTCTATTGATGCAATATATGAATTGAATAAGAAACAAGAAGGAGGGATGTGCGGAAGGGTGAGCGGAAAATTTCTCAATGAACAATTTGTGGCTGTTCAGTTGAACATGCAACAAAATCAATTTAGAAGAAACTTTTTTCTGGCAACAGTGATCTGTTTTGGTAGTTTTCTGTTTTCAATCCAGTCTTCTTTAGCCGGAAATCTGGATCAACTAAAGGATCAGTTTTTAATTCAACAAGATAGTACACAGGAACTAAAAATAAGTGGTGTCGTAAGAGACAAATCGAATCAAGAGTTACTTCCTTTTTGTAATGTGATGCTGATGATAGGTGATTCTGTTATTGCAGTTGCAAATACTGATCTGGATGGAAAGTTTACACTGAAGATCAATACTCAAAAATTCCCGCAATTTGATTTAAAGGTTCAGTATGTAGGGTATCATAATTTGTTGATTAAGAATATTAAACCGGATAAAAAAGAACTTTTTTTTGAATTGGAGGCAGACCCGGGTGTAATGATGGGACTCTTTATTATTGAGGAAATGCCACCTCCGCCCGATCCTTTTTTTAGAGGTAAAACAGTAAGTGGGGATGAGTTTAGAAGAATGCCGAAGTGATCTAAAACAATTGTACCAACTGTTCTCTCCATATTAATATCATTACGCCAATAATAGCGATAGCTGCCCCTAAAATAGCTCTTGCTGTTATTTTTTCTTTGTAGAAAAGATAGGAGAGAGGCAATACAAAAACAGGTACGAGGGAGAAGATCGTTTGTGCAATTGAAGGTTTGTCTTGCAATAAAGAAACTGCATACATGGATAGACTGACACCGATAACAGGGCCAAAGATCGTTCCTCCAAGTGTATAGATAATACCATTGTTCTTATTCTCTAAAACAGGCTGTGTGATCTCTTTTAACTTTCCTCTGCTGATTGTGATCAGATAGATAATGACTGTAGCAGATATCATTCTTAACCAGGTCGCATGAAAAAAAGGCAGGTCGCCTTCCGCTTGTTTGTAGGTAAATCCTTTATTCGCTAATACGACACCAACGCCTTGACATACGGCCGACAAAACACCGAAGACAACACCTAGTTTTACATTGCCATGTTCATGGTCTTTCATTTCTGATTGCGAACGTCTGCTCATGGTCAGCCAAATTACTCCTCCAATCGTGATCAAGATCCCTATTATTCCAATCAGGTTAATCCGCTCACCAATCATAAAATAAGCTGTGATCAGAGCTGCAGCAGGTGCCAGGGTGGAGAAGATGCTACCTACTCTTGCTCCTAAAATAGCAAAGGAAGTGAAACCAAAATAATCACCCAAGGCTAATCCTACCACTCCTGACAGGCCAAAAAAGATCCAGTGTTCGACTTGTGGTGCTGTAAATAACTCGCTCAAGCTAATTGGTAAAAATAAAATAGAAATGATCGTCAGGAAGAGAACTGCTAATACTAAGCGAAAGTGATTGACCGCGTTCGGACCTAGTCTACGCGCAGCTTCCGTAAATGGAAATATTCCTATGCTCCAGGAAAGGGTTGTTCCAAAAGCAACTATTTCACCTATATGTGCACTGCTTGTATTCATTATTGGATCAAAAGTAGTTTTTTAACACTTATCTACCTTCTTTTATGTTTTAGTCGGATGTATCTATGTGTTTGTCGATGTTCTATATTCTTTCATGGGATTTCTGATCAGGAAGGGGGCTGGCACTGTTAATAAGTTGATTCGCAGGAGTTTGCTTTTGTAAAGTGAATGCGTTCTATTTGTTAAACTAAAATTAAAACAATGAATAAGATCTCGTTTATATCCGGATTACTTTTGCTTGTTTTAACAGGGATTATGAATTCAAATGCTTCAGCACAAAGCTCGATATCTTTGAACGAAGAATATAATTTTAAAGTGTTTCCGAATCCGAATCAAACCGATGCAGAGACATTCATTAGTCTAAATGGGTTTAAGGCTACCAATCTTTTAGTGGTAGTGTATGATATGCTAGGAAGAGAGATCTACTCAAAAGTAGAGATGATCGAATCGGATGGGTATTTATTTACACTAACAAGTGATGGGAAAAAATTGCCTGCAGGAATGTATCTTATTATTGCATCTGCAGATGACAAAGTATTCAAACAAAAATTGATTGTAAAATAAAAATTGTTCTCTCTAAACAATTCTATGCAACAGCCTTGTCCATTATTTGGGCAGGGCTGTTTTGCTTTCAATGATGCAGTCTATTTTATTTCTTAGGTTGGAGTACTTGAATAGCTTTACTTTTACTGTTCCAACAATAATCGGGGTTTCCACATATACCGGAATCCTATTTTCATCATCGGTCACCCAAACCGTCATTCCTTCACCGCCTTTAAAAATGGTGCCTTCAATGAGTTTGGGTCTGAATTTTATGCATCTTACTTTTCCTAATATTTCAGAGTTGATCGTTTCTTTTCCCAAATAGCGGATGTAGGAAGGAAACACTTCTCCGTCTAATACAAAGGTGATGGGAATCGTATCTTTTGGTTTATATTTTGAAAAATCGAGATTTCTGGCATAGTAGATAGCCGTCATCACATCATTTGTGCATTTGGTAATGCTTACAGAATCGACCTTTGCCGGCTTTTTATTTCTTCTGGAAACGGTATATACTTTCAATTTCGAGGAATTAAAAATGTAGTCATCATAGGTATACGTTCCACCTTCGTATGCTTCTCTCTTAAAGCGAAGGGGCTTTAATGTATTTGTATCGGCATAGGATTCGTATTTATCTCTCACTTTATAAAACCAGTCGTACTTTGGATAGGTGGCCCCTAAACCTGTAAAGTGATAAACCGTTCTGTTGTTTATTTCTGCGTAATCTACTTTGAAATTTGCTTCACCGGCATCCATCCAGATAGCTCCCCAATTGTACTGTATTTTCCAATGGAGATCTTCACCCGCTTTAAAGGCATTGTTGCTGATAGAACAGTTTTGTGCTCCTAAAATAGGAGATATCAGAAGGGAAAATGTAAATGCTAGCGCCTTCAACTATTTAGAAGAGTTTTAAATGATACTCAAAGATACTTTTTATTCTCTAAAATATATTTTTTGTGCTTCATGAAACCACTATTTTTTGTATTTTGGTACCAAACTTGATTTGGTAGATTAAATAGCGAAGCGAACAGTGAAACATATTGGAAAATTACTTTTTAGTGCAATAATTTTATTTGTTGGAAGTACGCAAATTATAGCCCAACCAAAAACGACCAAGATCGCAGACCCTGCCGATGCAAAAGAACATTTTTCGCATCAGAATTATTTGGCCGCTATACCTGTGTACAAGCAATTGGTTAAGCAAGAGCCGGGAAATGTTGATTACAATCACAAACTGGGGGTCTGTTATTTGCGCACAAATATCAATAAAGCATTAGCAGTTCCTTATTTAGAGGCTGCCAGCAAAAATGATAAAGCGGAGAAAAGTGTATGGAATGATCTGGGGATGGCCTATCAATATGCCAATAAATTTGATGATGCTATCAAAGCATACAATAAGTTTAAAGTAGGTTTAAAGCCGGGAGAAGAATTAGAGACAGTTGAGCATCGTATCGAAACTTGTCAGAATGCCAAAGAGTATGTTAAGCATCCTGTAGATGTGACATTTACTAACCTCGGTCCAGAGGTGAATTCTGAATACCCTGACTACTATCCATTCGTATCTTTAAATGAAAATTTCTTGGTATTTACTTCCCGTAGAAAAGGGAATACAGGAGGAGCATTAGAAGTGGATGGTTATTATGCTTCCGATATTTATTCCTCTTCACCTGTAAATGATGTGTGGACAAAAGCACAAAACATGGGGACATCCGTTAACACTCGTTTGGATGAACAGGCTGTGAGTTTATCACCCGATGGTCAGCAGATGCTGATGTATATCGATCATATTGATAGTTTAGGAAATATTTATTCTTCAGTGAATAAAGCTGGAAAGTTTCAACGTATGAAAAAGTTGAATGATAATGTGAATTCGGATTTTGAAACTGCCGGTTCTATTTCCCCTGATGGTAATGTGATCTTTTTTGCAAGTAAACGTGATGGTGGTTTAGGCGAAACAGATATTTATATGGCGCGTAAACTGCCGAATGGCAATTGGGCGAAAGCACAGAATTTAGGTCCTAAGATCAATACAAAATACCGTGAAGATTTTCCTGAGATTGCTCCGGATGGAAAGACCTTGTATTTTTCATCACAGGGGCATGCCGGAATGGGCGATTTTGACCTGTTTCAATCCACTTGGAATGAGGAAGAGAATACTTGGACAGAGGCAAAGAATCTAGGATATCCGATCAATACAGCGGGTGATGATCGTTCTATTTCTTTTACTGAAAATAATCGTGTTGCATACATTTCAGCAGTCAGAGAAGGAGGTTTAGGCGATTTGGATATTTACAGGATCAAATTTAATGATGCCGAAGAGCGCACAACCGTTTTACAGGGATTTGTAACCACTGTGGATAGTGCCAAAAGTGTTGTTGCATTTGTGACAGTAGAGGATCTGAAAAATCCGGATGTGCCTCCATATACATACAATCCAAACGAAAAGAGCGGTAAGTTCATTATGGCTCTTCCACCAAGCAAGTATAAGATCACTATCGAGGCCGATGGATATAAACCGTTTGAGGACATGTTCTTCATTTTTGATATTGGTATTGGTCAGAACGACACCAAAAAATATTTTAAACTAATGAAGTAAAAGAGCGTGCTCTTTTTCTCATTTTATCTTTTTCTTAAATGAATCTTAATTTATCAAAACCAATCGCTTTTTTTGATCTTGAAACAACCGGTGTGAATGTAGCTTCCGACCGTATTGTTGAGATCTCGATCCTGAAAGTGATGCCCGATGGTACCAAAGAAATAAAAACAAAAAGAATAAACCCAACCATACCAATACCTTTGCAATCGTCTGAAGTGCACGGTATATACGATAAAGATGTAGAGAACGAACCTACTTTTAAAGCGATCGCAAAGAGTTTAGCCGATTTTTTGAAGGATTGTGATCTGGCAGGTTATAATTCCAACAAATTTGATATTCCCGTTTTAGTGGAGGAATTTTTGCGTGCTGATGTGGATTTTGATCTGAAGAACAGACGATTTGTAGATGTACAGAATATCTTCCACCAAATGGAACAACGTACATTAAAAGCGGCCTATAAATTTTATTGTGGAAAAGACATTAAGAACGCACATAGCGCACAAGCCGATATTGAAGCTACATACGAAGTTTTTTTGGCGCAATTGGAACGCTATGATGGTGTTGAAATAGAAGATAAAAAAGGAAATAAGATCGTTCCGGTTAAGAATGATATCAAAGCTTTACACGAATTTACGAACATCAATAAAAATGCTGATCTGGCAGGACGTATTGTATTTAATGAGAATGGGGTAGAGGTGTTTAATTTTGGCAAACACATGGGGAAGCCGGTTGAGCAAGTATTAAAAGAAGAACCTTCGTATTATGCTTGGATGATGAATGGAGATTTTCCTTTATATACCAAAAAAGTACTCACAGAAATAAAATTAAGATCAGCTTTTGGGAAATAGATCTACGAATTACGGATGTCTAATTACGAATAAATACGAAATATGCGAATTACGAAAAGAGAATGTCAGTTCGAGCTTGCCTGACGGCAGGCAGGTGGTGAGGAACGAACCGTATCGAGAACGCTCGGAAGATATACGGATTAATGCGAAAAATACGAATTACGAAAATACGAATTAGGAAAAGTGATGTCCTTTCAACTGAAAAAACAAAGTTAACATCCAAAGTCTAATATCTAACAACCAACAACAACTAACACTCAACAATGAAAATAATTTGTATCGGCAGAAATTATGCAGAGCATGCGAAAGAAATGAATGCAGCAGTTCCAACGGAACCTGTTTTTTTCTTAAAACCGGACACCGCACTAATAAAAGATGATCAGCCATTCTATTATCCTGACTTTTCTAAGGAGATACATCATGAAGTGGAGTTGGTATTAAAGATCAGCAAAGCTGGGAAGAATATAGCACCCGAATTTGCACATAAATATTATGATGAAATAGGAATTGGTATTGATTTTACTGCCCGTGATATTCAGGCAAAGTGCAAAGAAAAAGGATTGCCATGGGAAAAAGCCAAAGCATTTGATGGCTCTGCTCCAATTGGAAAATTTATTAGTAAGACTGAAATAAAAAGGCTGGATGATATTAATTTTCATCTGACAGTAAATGGTAATACAGTTCAAAAAGGAAATACGAAAGATCTGTTATTTTCTTTTGATGCGGTGATTGCTTATGTTTCAAAATTCTTTACATTGAAAACAGGCGATCTTATTTATACAGGAACTCCTGAAGGAGTTGGTCCTGTTAAGATCGGTGATAAATTAGAAGCATTTATACAAGAGCGTTCATTGCTTGCATTTGAAATAAAATAGTATGTTAAAAGACCCATCAAAAAAAAGACATTTAGCCAAAACGATCACTTGGAGGATCGTGGGAACAATAGATACAATGATATTAGGTTGGATCATTTCCGGTAATCCTATGACCGGAGTAAAGATCGGAGGCTTGGAAGTAGCAACCAAAATGATACTATACTATTTCCATGAACGGGCTTGGTTTAAGATCAATTTTGGTTTGCCCAACAGAGTAGATCATAAAAAAGAAGAAAAATAATTTATATATATTCATATGAAAAGCACGTCAAAAATAATTTTAGCAGCTGGAGTTCTGGCTTTAACGGCTTGTACATCTCAGCAATTACAACAAACAGCTAGTACAGCAGCAGCTGCTGCAAATGAGGCATTGAATGGAAGTAAAACGGCTGGAAGTAATCCATTAACAAATGATGAAGTGATCAATGGATTAAAAGAAGCATTGACTGTTGGGACAAACAATTCCACCGCTTTTGCTTCAAAATTAGACGGTTTTTATAAAAACCCTTCTTTATTTATAGTATTTCCCCCTGAAGCACAAAAAGTAAAAGACTGGGCAATCAAAATGGGTATGAAATCACAGGTGGATAAATTCGAGATGACCTTGAACAGAGCTGCTGAAGAGGCGGCTAAAGATGCCGCACCTGTATTTGTGAATGCGGTTAAAGGCATGAGTATTGGTGATGGCTTTGCTATTTTGAAAGGGGCTGATAATGCAGCAACCCAATATTTGAAAGATAAGACCTCTGCCGAATTAAAAACAAAATTTACTCCTGTTGTACAATCTGCCATTGATAAAGTAGAGCTTACTAAATATTGGAATCCGATCATTACGGCTTATAATAAAGTACCATTGGTAGAAAAGCAGAATCCTAATTTGACTGATTATGTTACTAACAAAGCAATGGAGGGGCTCTTTA
Source organism: Bacteroidia bacterium (assembly GCA_016786925.1). Taxonomy (GTDB): domain Bacteria; phylum Bacteroidota; class Bacteroidia; order 2-12-FULL-35-15; family 2-12-FULL-35-15; genus 2-12-FULL-35-15. Next base: position 4,699 of record JAEUTU010000071.1, on the reverse strand, counting down.
AGTTAATTGCAGAAGAAGAGCTAAAGATCAGAAAAGATCCTGTTGCTCAGGTAACAGATTTACTGAAAAGGGTATTTGGTAGTGTGATGAAATAACAAAAAAAGCTTCGAAAATATCGAAGCTTTTTTTATTGTCAAAAAATACAAAAAAATAAAATTTCTTACATTGATTCTGTTTCTTAATAGTTACAGTATTATATATTAAATGCACTTTTTTGATATATTTAATAGTATAATACAACAGTTTATCATTTATTCTATGAAATCAATTAATCATATTACCTGTGAGAATTTATTGGATAGTTTACCCGGAATGTTTTATCGTTGCAAGAATGACAAGGAATGGACTATGGAATGGGTTTCTTCAGGTTGTAAAAAGTTGACTGGTTATAACGAGGAGGAGTTGATCAATAATTGTGTCGTCTCTTTTAATGATTTGATACATCCTGAAGACAGAGATTGGCTATGGGAAAAATGTTCTTTTAATTTGAAAGAGAGGAATGTTTGTAATAATGAATATAGAATTATTTGTCGGTTAGGACGGACAAGATGGGTGAAAGAGGTTGCAAATGGAATATATGATGACAATGGTGCTCTTCTGAGTATTGAGGGATATATTCAGGAGGTTACTTGTGAAAAAGAGCAAACCTTATTGGAGTCGGCTTTTAATTCATATCAGGAGGCCGTGAACAGCGGTTCAATTGTATCTATCACAAATACTAAAGGAGAAATAATTTATTGCAATGATCTTTTTTTGAAAATTTCACAATATTCCCGCTCAGAGTTGATTGGTCAGACACATAGAGTGATCAATTCAGGGTTTCACTCGGCAGACTTTTTTAGAGAACTGTGGGAGACGATCTTAAAAGGGAATATATGGCGAGGAGAGATGCGCAATAGATCAAAGGATGGTAATTATTATTGGGTGGATACTGTCATTTCTCCTGTTTTTGATTCTCAAGGAGTAATTGTCAATTTTTTATCTATCAGAAATTTGATCACCGATAAAAAAAAGAAGGAGTTTGAATTAATTGAGAGTGAAAAATTTAATCGAGATATTTTGTCTTCATTTTCATCAAATATTGCGGTGATTGATGATTCGGGGGTAATTATCTCTACGAATGAGTCATGGAGAAAATTTTCTATTGATAATGACTGTTCAGATCTTTCTAAAACAAGCGAAGGCGCCAATTACCTGGAAGTTTGTCATAATGCATCTATTGCCGGTGATACAATCGCAACTGAAGTTCTTCAAGGTTTAAGAAAATTAATCAATTGTGAGAGTGAAATGTTTCAGATGGAATATCCATGTCATTCGGAGTTTACTAAGAGGTGGTTTTTACTGAGTGCAACTATGTTAAAGGGGGAGTCGAGAAGAGTTGTGCTGAGGCATGTGGATATTACTAAAAGAAAGCTCGTTGAGCAGAAATTAGCGGATAACGAACAGAAGTATAGAAATATAATTGAGAATAGTCAGGAGTTAATTCTTTCTATTGAAAAAAATGGGAATATTGTTTTTGCAAATAATGTTTTGCAAAAAATCTTGGGATTCTCTGATATGGAATTAATGAGAATGAATTTTTTTGATTTGTTGCATGATGATGTGAAAGGCAAGTGTAATCAGTATTTTCAAGATGTACTTTTGGGGGAGACTCTGACTTCAGTTGATTCTCAGATCATATCTAAAAAGGGGGAAATCGTTTATGTAGAGTCGAATGCAACTCCTATTCGAGTGGATGAAAAAGTTGTAGGTGTGCAGCTGTTTATGAGGGATGTGACAAAAAAGAAAATGGTAGAATTTGAATTGTCTAGAAGTGAAAATAGATACAGAAAAGTGTTTGAAAGCGTACAAGATGTTATTTATACTATTTCAAAAGATGGGAAATTTATTTCTCTTAATCCGGCATTTGAGAAACTATCCGGTTACAGGATTGATGAATTCGTTGGTCGCTCATTTGTAGAATTGGTCCATCCTGACGACTTACCTTTTGCAATGGCTACTTTTCATAAAATATTTTCCGGAGAAAAAGTTGATATGTACAACCTGAGATTAAAGCATAAGAACAACACTTACAGAATTTGTGAACTTACTCCAGGTGCTCTTATTGTAGATAATATGGTTGTTGAAAGTTTAGGTTTAGCTAGAGATGTAACAGATAGGGTTTTGTCTGAGAAAAAATTAAGAGATAGTGAAGAGCGCTTTAATCTAGCTCTAAAAGGAGCGAATGATGGTCTGTGGGACTGGAATTTAATTACAAATGAGGTTTATTTTTCTCCACGATGGAAAGAGATGGTTGGTTATGGGGATCATGAGTTGGAAAATAATTTTGAAACATGGGTAACCTTGCTGCATCCGGATGATTATGCAAATACTGTTGATAAGCTGAATAATTATTTGTCGGGTAAATCGGAAGAGTACAATGTTGAATTCAGGCTCAAGCATAAGAATGGGGGCTATATAGATGTATTAGCAAGAGGATTTTTAATCAAGGATTCTGAGGGTAATAATGTTCGTATAACAGGAACACACTTGGATATGACGGAGTTAAATGTAAAAAAGGTTCAATTACAAAAGCTAATTGATGAGCTGAGTAAAAAATATAATGATCTTATGCAGTTTAACTACATCATCTCGCATAATTTAAGGACACCGGTTGCCAGTATTTTAGGATTAGCTTCTCTGTTAAAACTCCCCAATAATTCGCAAGAGGATAAAGATAAGATTCTTCAGAATATTTTACTGTCAACCGAAAAAATTGATGAAGTGTTGAAAGATCTGACAAATATTATATCAGTAAGAGAACCTCTTAATATAAAGCGGACACAAGTTAAAGTGAAAGAGTTAATTGACGCAGTTATATATTTGCTTGATAAACGAAGAGAGGAAGTGGGGGCGAAAATTATTGTAGATATAGCCGAGGATTGTCAAACGATCATGACCATAAAGCCGTATTTTGAGAGTATTGTTTATAATTTATTACTGAATTCATTAAAATATGCCTCCCCGGATCGATTACCAATAATATTTTTAAAAGTAAGAAAAACAAGCCAAAGTATTTGTTTTCAAGTATCAGATAATGGAATTGGTATAGATCTGGAAAAGCATAGAGATAAAATATTCGGATTGTATAAACGTTTTAGTACAGATGTAGAAGGACGTGGATTAGGCTTATTTATGACCAAAATGCAAGTAGAGGCTTTAGGGGGTGAAATTTTTGTTGAAAGTACTATAAATGTAGGAACAACATTTACCATTCGTATTCATAATTAGCGATACAAAAAAATGAAAAATCTTACATGCAATAGTTTTTTTGTGTTTAGTTTAAAGTAAGAATAAAAAAATAGTCATACCTTTCACTGTGTCCCTCTAGAAAAGTATTTTGTATGAAAATTGACAAAATAATTAAGCAAATAAGTGAAAAAGATTACAATGAGATACTAGAGCAGTTTCGCTCTAATAAGTCTGAAAAATTTATGTGCTTATTTACGGCTTTGAGAGAAGGTGTGGATGAGGAGATTATCTTTCAAAACATGGGTATTTCTGATGCTGCTTATTATACACTCAAATCACGTCTAGTTGATAAAGTTCAGGAATATTTATATCTGAATATTCCGGATGAACGTATCGTCCTATTAAAAAATGTATCTAATATTGACCGTTTGCTATTTAAGTTTCCAAAGGAAGTGGCAGTTGCCTTGCTTTTGAAAATGGAAGAGGATTTAATAGCGCATGATATGCAGAATGAGCTCACGCTTGTTTATAATGCGTTGAAAAAAATATACATTAATAGTCCTAAGTATTATACATACACTCAAAAATATAATAAATCGGTAGCATTTACCTTGTCGATCGATAAAGCAGAAACCCTACTGCTGGAATTTAATAAAACATTACGTGAATATTTCTTAAGTCGTTCTGAGAAAGATAAAAGCATATTAAAATTATATAAAAAGGAGCTTACTCATTTATCCTCGATTTATGCGTCTCATCATATTAAAGTGTTTTCAAAACTAGTGGATGTCCAGTTTGCTTTATATGTAAAAGAGCCTTCAGCCATGGTGGACGATGATACTGTTGAGAATAATCTAAGAGAAGTGTTGCAGATCTTTAAAAATTATCCGGACGATAGGGCTTATATGTATTACATGCATTATGTTGATTTGCTTTACTTTGAATATTATTTTCATGCGAATTCCCTTAAAAATGCTGAATTGTATCTTGATAAGATTAAAATTGGAAGTAGAGATCATGTGTTTTGTAATAGGTATTTCTTTTCTTCGGCTGTATTTATTACGTTCTTGAGTTATTACAATTTGAAAGATATAAAATCACAGTTGAGTAACGATTTAAATGAATTTTCGTTGCATATTGATGAGGATAATTTTGTAGACTATATTTTGTTAAGTATTCTTAATACATATTCTTTAATGTATATACAGAAATATACTTTAGCTATTCAGCAGCTTAATAATTTATTAAATCAGTTTAGTTTTAAGAGCTATCGCCATATAGAGATGGAAATAAAAGCTTTGTTAGCATTATTGTATATATTGAATGACCGATCTGAACTTTCTGAAGGATTGATCAGAAGCATTTCAAAATGGGTTTCAGAGAATGAAGGCCCTTCTGCAGAAAAATTACATTTGTTTCTGCGTTTGCTCAGACTATCATCAACGAATAAAAAGAAAGAGGTAAAGAT
>JAEUTU010000050.1 GCA_016786925.1 Bacteroidia bacterium | reverse complement strand
TCCTTGTTGGTAAGAACTTTTGGAGGTAAATAATAACTGATCGCTTTAATATATGCTTTCAATATTGGTGCTTAAAAAAATACCGTATGAAGATAATAAAATTCAGCATGCAAAGTCACATTCGTTTAAAATACTTATTTTTGGAATAATAATTTTTTTTATGAAAAATATAAGTTCATCATTCTCTAATATTGATGCCCCTACCTTTAGAAAGAGTATACTTTTTTTCTTTTTACTTTCAATGCTGGTCTTTGGTAAAAGTATATTCAATGAATATGCGATGGATGATGAATATGTAGTTAAGGACAATCCTCAAGTTCATAAAGGGATAAAAGCGATACCTGAAATTTTCAGAACAACTTATGTTGTTGATAATAAGCGGTATAGTTATGAATACCGCCCATTGGTAAAGGTTACTTACGCCATTGAATATCAGTTTTTTAAAGAGAATCCTCATGTAAGCCACTTTGTCAATATTTTATTGTATGCTTTGGCTGTTACAATACTTTTTATTGTCATGTTAAAGCTCTTTCATAATTACCATTATCTCTTCTCTTTTTCTATTTGTTTGATATTTCTTGTTCATCCCTTACATTCTGAAGTGGTAATGAGTTTGAAGAACCGGGATGTGATCATGAGTTTTATGGGCAGCCTTTTGAGTTTATACTTCTATTTGAAGTATTCGGAAGATAAAAAGATCATGAATGTAATCTGGGGGCTGTTTTTCATGCTATTTGCCTTGTTATCCAAGAAAGATTCTATTACATTCTATGCTATCATTCCTTTTACGGTTTGGTTTTTCAGAAGAATTCCTCTCAAGCAGATCGTTTTATTGTTGATATTAAATGTTCTACCGTTTTTGCTTTATGTGCTGGCCTCTAAGAGTATTGAAAATAAAGAAACCAGAACACTATTACAGTGGGAGAATCCATTTTTTGTTCAGTCGACCACATTTTTTGAACGTATTCCGCAAGGACTTTATTCGATATATTTTTATATAAAGATGTTTGTTTTTCCTCATCCACTTGTTGTTTATTATGGTTATAACCAGGTTCCAATGGTAGATTGGAGTCACCCGGTAGTTATAATTACTTTATTGGGATTGCTTTTTTTTCTGTATTATTTTTTTAAAAATATCAGCAGTAAAAATGCCTGGCTTTTTGGGCTTGCGTTTTTTCTCATAACTATTTCAATGTTTACAAACATCGTAAAGCCTGTAGTTGGAATTGTAGCCGAACGATTTGCTTTTATTCCGAGTGTGGGCTTGTGTATTTTATTGGTTTGGTTGGTTTTTTCTTATTTAAAAGTGCCCTTAGAGAATTTGTCATTAAAGTGGAAACAAGCAGGGAATGGTGTTTTATTGTTTTTAGTTGTTTTTGTGGCACTGTATGGTGGTAAAACTTTTTCGCGGAATGCTGCTTGGAAGGATAGTTATACGATCTATAAAACTGATGTAGAAACAGCCAAAGAGTCGGCTCACACTCATTCACTGTTTGCTGCTTCATCCATAAGTCAGATTAGAAGTAATCCTAAAATGAAAAATGCTGATAAGAAAATGCATGTAGATAATGCCATAAAGCATTACAAGGAATCACTTCGTATCTTGCCGGATTACATTACCTCATTAAACAATATTGGAATGGTTTATTATACTTATTATAATAAACCTGTTGATGCAATCCCATATTTAGAGAAGGCTATTAAGTTGGATTCTACCTATACAGAGGCTTATTTTAATTTGGCCACATGTTACGCAGCGATAAAAGAATATGCGCTAGCTGAAAAATATTATTTGAAAGTAATAGCCATGTATGATCATGCTTTTGTTATGCAAAAGAAACTGGAAATTGCCATGGAGCAGATCAAGCTTATGCAAAAGGATCGCATGCATGATCAGGGGGATATGAAAAGGGTATATAAGAACTTGAACAAATTGTCAAAAGAGTATATGACCTATGATGGTAAAAGTATTGAGTTCATTAATTCTTATTATTCTTTAAGTAATATGTATGCTTTCAATAAACAATATGAAAAGATAATTGAATTGAATGTAAACGCTATTAAAAAGGATTTGAAATCCGATATTCCATACATCAATATCGGTAATGTTTACTTTATGCAAGGGGATACATTGAAGGCATTACCCTATTTGGAAAAAGCGATTCAGCATAATTGGAATAATCGCTTTTTGAATTCATTTCTTTCTGATTATTACTATAGAAAGGGTAATCAGGAAAAGGCGGTTTTCTATTTAAAATTGAAGCAAAAATCTCAAAAATAACATCTGATTTTTGTGTTTTATTTGGTTTTAAAAAGTGGAAATGCAACGTTTTTCCCTTTTTTTTCATCATAAAGCAATGATAATTAGTTTAAAAAAAGTTTCGTTAGTTGGATTTTTTTATAACTTTATAGCTGCAAATTTTCTATTCGTCTATTTAAAACTAAAACATATGTTAAAACGAGTTACACTCTTTCTGTTTGTTGTATTTTCAATTTCAGCAACATCAAGCTTTTCACAAGTTGAAAAAATCAATGTAAATTTTTACTACAGTACCAAAGCCGGAAAGTCAGTTGATGCCGAAATGGTTCATTTTACATTTATGGTCACCGGTATCAAATCCGCTTCCCATTATCAGGAATTGTATAATAAATTTTCAAAGCAAGATGGTATCCGTAAGGTAGATATGTCGCCCTACGATGCTACACAAGAAAGTGCTTTGTGTAAATTTTCATTTAAGAAACCTGCTACACCGGAGTATGTGCAAAAAGTGCTTAACTATTTAGGTTTAGCGGGCGTTTATATTGATAATCAATTTGTGCCGGTTTCTGAATTGTCAAATTATTTTGGCAACAAAAAGAAGCAAGATTCAAATAAAACTAAATAATACGAACTGCCATTAAATAAAAGATAAACATCTACCCAAATTATGATGAAAAGACTACAATTTTGTTTGTTCCTGCTATTAAACTTTAGTTTTGTTAGCGTATTCTCTCAAACATTTAACGGTACAGGTGGTGGTATCCCTGATAATGGGATACAAACTTGTTTCCCTGTAACCGTTTCCGGTTTGCCTTCAGCATTAGATGCCACGAATGGGTTAACGCAAGTATGTATCAATATTACGCATACTTATGATGCGGATTTGGATATATTTCTTGTGTCGCCTAACGGAGGAGCTTTGGAATTGGTAACAGATGTTGGTGGTGCAAATAATAATTTTCAAACTACTTGCTTCACAGCTACTGCTGCTACTGCGGTTACAGCCGGTTCGGCTCCATTTAATGGGACTTATCGTCCTGAAGGTAGTTTTGCTAATTGTATTAACATTGGTGTAAATGGTAACGGTACCTGGTACTTGTGTATCACTGATGATGGAGGAGGTGATGTTGGTACATTAAACTCCTGGAGTTTAACTTTCGGCTCAGGTGGTGCTATAGGAACAACTCCTGGGTGTAATTTGAATGCCATTGCCAGTGACGTGTGTATGGGAGCTCCATCTATTTGTACACTAGATGGGTATTGTGGAAATACTAGTACCTGTTTCTCACCGGGACAAATTCCTTCAGGTTTTTGCGGTTCGGTTGAGAACAATGGTTGGCTTTCATTTGTGGCAAGTGCAACTTCTGCAACATTGAATATTACAGTAAATAACTGTGTGTATTCAGATGGTATTCAAATGGAGATTTACGGTACTTCTAACTGTCAAACCTTTACTTCTTATTCAAATTGTTGGAATCCCGGGATAGAAACGAACGGATCTGTGACTGGGACTGGTTTAACAATTGGGCAAACGTATTATCTGATGATAGATGGTTATGCCGGAGATAATTGCGACTATGTGATCAATCCGGGTTCAGGTATTTTGACTGTAAGTGTCACCCCGGCAAGTACTACCATTTGCGGTGGTTCAAGTACTTCCTTGACGGCTAATGCCTCAGGTGCAACAGGGTACCTCTGGTCTCCCGGTGGACAAACAACCCAGACAATATCGGTGAGTCCGGCATCAACAACTACATATACATGTACAATAAGTGGTGCCTGTGGTGGATCTGCTACAGCCACATCTACGGTGACGGTAAATACCCCCGCAACAGTAAGTGCAGGAGCAGATCAAACGATATGTTCCGGATCAGTTGTAACACTTTCCGGTTCAAGAGGGGGAGGGGCAACCTCTTCAACCTGGACAACTAGCGGGACAGGTACGTTTAGTAATACAACAGTTGTAAATCCAACTTATACTCCTTCTGCTGCTGATATTGCAGCCGGTACAGTTACTTTAACTATTACTACCAATGATCCTGCCGGGCCATGTCCTGCTGTTTCTGATGCTATGGTTTTAACAATTAGCCCAGCGGCAACTGTGAATGCAGGAGCTGATCAGACTATTTGTTCCGGTAGCACAGTTACTTTAGGCGCAACCCGTGGTGGTGGAGCTACTTCATCAACATGGAGTACCAGTGGAACAGGAACATTTAGTAATACGACTGTTTTAAATCCAACTTATACTCCTTCAGCAGCAGATATTGCCGCAGGTACAGTTACTTTAACGATAACAACAAACGATCCTGCTGGCCCTTGTCCTGCAGTATCAGATGCAATGGTTGTTACTATTAATATACAAGCTTCTGCAAATGCTGGTCCTGATCAGATCATTTGTGCAGGAAGTACCGTTTCATTAACCGGAACTCGTGGAGGAAGTGCTACATCTTCAACTTGGACTAGTAGCGGTTCTGGAACCTTTGCAAATGCTTCAGCAACAAGCACAACCTATACTCCATCAGCAGCTGATATTGCAGCTGGTACAGTCACTTTAACGATCACTACTAACGATCCTGCCGGTCCTTGTCCTGCTGCTACTGATAACATGGTAGTAACAATCAATCCTGGTGCTACTGCATCAGCTGGTTCCAATCAAACTATTTGTGCGGGTAGTACAGTAACATTAACAGGATCCAGAGGAGGTGCTGCAACTTCATCTACTTGGACAAGCAGTGGTACGGGTACTTTTGCGAATGCTACTTTAGTCAACACTACTTATACTCCTTCTGCTGCTGATATTGCCGCAGGAACAGTTACCTTAACTATTACTACGAATGACCCAGCGGGCCCTTGCCCAGCAGCGACATCATCCTTAGTGGTTACAATTAATCCTGCAGCTACTGCAAATGCAGGAGCGAATGCATCTATTTGTGCTGGAAGCACATACACTCTCACCGGTTCAATTGGAGGTGGTGCAAGTTCTTTAACATGGACAACTAGTGGTAGCGGTTCTTTTAGCAATGCTAGTGCAACGAATCCAACTTATACACCTTCTGCTTCAGATGTTTCAGCTGGTACAGTTACGCTAACGATCACAACAAATGACCCTGCCGGTCCATGTCCTGCTGCAACAGCAAGTATGGTCTTAACAATCAATCCGGGGGCGACAGCTAATGCCGGCCCGGCTGCTACGATTTGCGCTGGAACTACCTATTCTTTACCAGGATCTATTGGTGGAAGTGCAACATCTGTTACATGGACTAGTTCCGGTTCCGGAACATTTAGTAGTACCAGTTCAGTAACCCCTACTTATACACCATCAGCAGCAGATATTTCAGCAGGTTCAGTAACCCTAACGATGACAACCAATGATCCTGCCGGTCCTTGTCCTGCAGCTACATCAAATATGGTTCTTACAATCAATCCTGCTGCAACTGTGAACGCAGGAGCAGATGCGACAATTTGTGCTAACCAGACCTATACATTGAATGGTTCTAGAGGTGGTGCAGCAACTTCATCCACATGGACTACAAGTGGAAGTGGAACATTTAGTAATGCTTCAGCAGTTAATCCTGTTTATACTCCTTCAGCAAGTGATATTTCTGCTGGTTCTGTTACTTTGACCATCACTTCTAATGATCCTGCAGGTCCTTGTCCAGCAGTTTCCGATGCAATGGTGCTTACTATAACGCCATTGCAAAATGCATCCTTTACTTATGGTTCGGCAACATATTGCCAAACTGGAACGAACCCAACTCCAACTGTTACCGGAGTAGCAGGAGGAACCTTTACTTCATCACCTGCAGGTTTATCAATTAATCCTTCAACAGGTGCAATTAATTTGGCCGGAAGTTCATTGAATACTTATACTGTAACGTATACCACTCCTGGACCTTGTGCTAATTCAAGCAATGTAAATGTTACTATTACATTAGCTCCAACAGCAACCTTTAGTTATGCCGGTCCTTATTGTACTACAGACGCTGATCCTTCACCAACATTTAGCGGTGGTGCAACGGCTGGTACTTTCTCTTCAACACCTGGTCTTGTATTTGTCAATGTAAACACAGGTCAGGTTGATGTTTCTGCAAGTACTCCTGGTACATATACAGTTACAAATACAATTGCAGCATCAGGTGGTTGTGCTCCGGCATCAGCTACTGCTACAATTACTATCAATCAAGCAGCTACAGCTTCTGCTGGTTCAAATGCAACCATTTGTGCAGGTTCAACATATACTTTAGCAGGAGTTATTGGCGGATCTGCAACATCTTTAACATGGTCTACAAGTGGTTCAGGAACATTTAGTTCTGCTTCTGCAGCCAATGCTACTTATACACCTTCTGCTGCTGATATTGCCGCAGGAACAGTTACTTTAACAATTACAACTAACGACCCTGCCGGTCCATGTCCAGCAGTTACGAGTTCTTTAGTTCTTACTATTAACCCTGCTGCAACAGTAAATGCAGGCTCGAATGCAAGTATTTGTGAAGGTAGTACTTATACTTTGGCAGGTGTGATCGGAGGAAGTGCAACTTCTGCTACCTGGTCTAGTTCCGGTACTGGCTCATTTAATAATACGACATTATTAGGAGCAGTTTATACTCCATCAGCAGCAGATATTGCTGCTGGTTCTGTGACTTTGACATTAACAACAAATGACCCAGCTGGTCCTTGCCCTGCGGTTACAAGTACTATGTTATTAACGATAAATCCTGCTGCAACAGTGAATGCGGGATCTAATGCGACTATTTGTTCCGGATCGACATATACTCTTGCAGGAACTATGGGTGGTGGAGCAACAAGTGTTACATGGTCTACTAGTGGAACAGGGACATTTAGTTCAGCTTCAGCATTGAATGCTACTTATACTCCATCAGCAGCAGATATCGCTGCGGGAACTGTAACTTTGACTTTAACAACAAATGATCCAGCGGGTCCTTGTCCGGCAGCTACGTCTTCTATGATACTTACTATTAGTCCTGCAGCTACGGTGTCAGCGGGTTCTAATGCTACTATCTGTTCCGGTTCTACTTATACATTAGCAGGAACAATGGGAGGTGGAGCTTCGTCAATTACTTGGACAACTAGTGGAACAGGTACTTTTAATAATA
>JAEUTU010000033.1 GCA_016786925.1 Bacteroidia bacterium | reverse complement strand
AAAATAGTTTTTATTATGCTTGCATAATAAATAAATTATTTTATATATTTGTTTCGTTATGGCAAAACAGCATACCGAAACAGTCGATTCAAAATTAAAAACTGCCTGGCAGATCATCAGCAGAATGTATAATGCTGAGGCTGCTCAATATGGTGGAAGTATTGCTATCGGCCATTTTCTTTTAAATATTGATAGTCACGAAGGTTCATACGCTTCCGATATTGCACCTAAATTGGGTATGGAAAGTACTTCATTGTCGCGCATCATCAAAACCTTGGAAGACGAGAAGCTGATCACCAAAAAGGCCGACAAGACCGATAAAAGAAAAGTTAAACTTCTCTTAACACAAAAAGGCAAGGAAAATAAAGAACTTGCCAAAAATATTGTCCGCAATTTTAATGTGGAGCTGGAGTCGAAAATAGGGAAGAATAGAATAGAGGATTTTTTTAAAACCATTAACGATATAATATCTATCGCTGAAGAGCGAAACAAACTCATAAAACAAAATTAATTATGAATAGAAGTATTAAAAAAGTAGCGGTATTGGGTTCAGGTGTGATGGGAAGCCGTATTGCATGCCATTTCGCCAATATTGGTGTAGAAGTGTTATTGCTGGACATTGTTCCCAAGGATGCCGGCAGTGATAAAAAATCACGCAATAAGATCGTGGACGATGCTTTGGCATTTGCGTTGAAGTCGAATCCTTCTCCGATCTATCGTAAGACCTTTGCTAAACGGATTGTTACAGGGAATTTTGATGACAATATGAAAGATATTGCCAATTGTGATTGGATCATTGAAGTGGTGATCGAGCGATTGGATATCAAAAAACAGGTGTTTGACAATGTAGAGAAGTACCGTAAGCCAGGAACATTGATCTCTTCTAATACTTCCGGTATTCCTATCCATTTAATGAACGAAGGAAGAAGTGAAGATTTTCAAAAACATTTCTGCGGAACTCACTTTTTCAATCCTCCGCGCTATTTAAAATTGCTGGAGATCATTCCTACACCTAAAACTTCTCCTGAAGTGATCGACTTCTTGATGAAATACGGAGAGTTATATTTAGGAAAAACAATGGTGTTGTGTAAAGATACCCCTGCATTTATTGCAAACCGAATTGGTGTATTCGGTATCATGAGTCTATTTCATATGGTAGAAAAAATGGGCTTGACAGTAGATGAAGTAGATAAATTAACCGGTCCGGTATTGGGTCGTCCAAAATCGGCTACCTTCAGAACATGTGATGTGGTTGGTTTGGATACCTTGGTGCATGTAGCAAATGGATTGGCTGCAGGTGTACCGAATGATGAAGCAAAAGAATATTTCAAATTACCTTCCTATGTTGCCAAAATGGTGGAGAACAAATGGTTGGGCAGTAAAACAGAGCAAGGTTTCTTTAAAAAAGTAAAAGGTGCTAATGGTAAATCAGAGATCCATTCACTCGACTTGAAAACATTAGAATACAAGCCAAGTGTAAAAGCAAAATTTGCTACACTGGAAAAAACAAAAACGATCGATAATTTACGTGAGCGCGTAAAAGTGTTGGCTGCCGGAACCGATAAGGCCGGAGAGTTTTACCGTGCAACATTCTATGGTTTGTTTGCTTATGTGAGCAATCGTATTCCGGAGATCACAGATGAGCTTTTCAAAATTGATGATGCCATGAAAGCCGGATTTGGCTGGGATATGGGTCCATTCGAATATTGGGATGCATTGGGCGTTGCCGAAACGGTGAAAGCAATGGAAGCTGCCGGTAACCTGCCTGACGGACAGGCAGGCAAACCAGCACAATGGATCAATGATATGCTTAGTAGCGGTGCAACATCATTCTATAAATTAGAAAATGGCAGTCGCAAATATTATGATATTCCTTCTAAATCATATAAAGTGATACCGGGAACTGAATCGTTTATTTTATTGGATAACATTCGCCCGACAAAAACGGTTTGGAAGAATAGCGGTGCAACACTTACCGATATTGGCGATGGAATTGTGAATTTAGAATGGAATACGAAGATGAATTCCATTGGTGCAGAAGTGATCGAAGGGATCAATAAATCGATTGAGATAGCAGAAAAAGATTTTAGAGGATTGGTGATCTCTAATGAGGGAGCTAACTTCAGTGCAGGAGCGAATGTCGGAATGATCTTTATGATGGCGGTTGAGCAAGAGTATGATGAGTTGAATTTTGCGATCAAAACATTTCAGAACACGATGATGCGTGTTCGTTATTCATCAATACCTGTGGTGGTTGCACCTCACAATTTAGCATTAGGTGGTGCTTGTGAAATGAGCTTACACTCTGATAGAGTTGTTGCTCATGCAGAAACCTATATGGGCTTGGTGGAATTTGGTGTTGGATTGATCCCTGGTGGCGGTGGAACAAAAGAGTTTGCTGTGCGTTTGTCGGATGAATTGCAAGAAGGTGATATTGAGTTAAATAATTTCCGCGACCGCTTCTTAACCATCGGGCAGGCAAAAGTTGGTACATCTGCTTATGAAGCATTCGACCTAGGTTATTTAAGAAAAGGAAAAGATGTAGTGGTGATTTCGCGTAACCGTTTATTGGCAGAAGCTAAATTAAATTGTATTGAATTAGCAGAAGCTGGATATACGAAACCTACACCACGTAAAGATATTCGCGTGCTTGGAAAACAAGCATTGGGATTAGCTTATTTGGGTGCGAACTCTATGCAGGTTGGAAATTACATTAGCGAACATGACGTAAAGATCTCACAAAAATTAGCGTATGTATTGTGTGGTGGCGATCTGTCGGCTCCAACATTGGTAAGCGAACAATATTTATTGGATCTTGAACGTGAAGCATTCTTGAGTTTGTGTGGTGAACGCAAAACATTAGAACGATTACAGTCAATTATTACAGGTGGTAAAATATTACGTAATTAGATATTAGATTTGAGATATAAGACATAAGAAATAATGCACAACTTAAAAGAATTAAAGATCTGGAATAAAGCAGTCGAACTATCTGTTAGAGTTTATGAAGTAACTGCTTCTTTTCCAAAAGAGGAAGTTTACGGACTAACCTCCCAAATTCGTAGATGTGCTGTTTCTATTCCTTCTAATATTTCAGAAGGAGCAGGTAGAAATTCCAATAAGGAATTTATTCACTTTTTAGGTGTTGCAAATGGTTCTTGTTATGAATTGCAAACACAATTGATTATCTCAAACAAATTAAATTTAATAACAGATGAAGCGCTTCAAATTCTTTTAAATGAAATTGAAGAAATACAAAAAATGAGTTACACTTTTAAAAATAAACTTAACCAGGGAATTTTGTCAGAAAATTAGAAAGAAACAATTGTCTAATATCTGATGTCTAACATCTTAAATCTATTTAACAATGAACGCATATATAGTAGCAGGTTATAGAACTGCAGTTGGCAAAGCCAACAAGGGAGGATTCAGATTCACTCGTCCGGATGATCTGGCAGCGGATGTGATCAAACATTTAATGGCCAGTGTGCCGAATGTAAGTCATGAGCAAGTGGATGATCTGATCGTAGGAAATGCAATGCCTGAAGCGGAGCAAGGATTAAACATGGCTCGTTTAATATCATTAATGGCATTCAATACCGATAAGGTTGCAGGTATGACAGTTAACAGATATTGTGCATCCGGTTTGGAAACGATCTCTATTGCTGCAGCAAAGATTCATGCAGGTATGGCCAACTGTATTGTTGCAGGTGGTGCAGAAAGTATGAGCTTGATCCCAATGGGTGGCTGGAGAATTGTTCCACATGCAGGAGTTGCATTGGCTCATCCTGATCATTATTGGGGAATGGGATTAACAGCAGAAGCGGTAGCGAAAGAATATAATGTAAATCGTGAAGATCAGGATGCATTTGCATTCAACTCTCATCAAAAGGCTATCAAAGCAATCAAAGAAGAGAAATTTAAAGACGAGATCGTTCCGGTGAAGATTACTGAAACATACTTGGACGAGAACGAGAAAAAGAAAACAAGAGAATTTATTGTTGATACCGATGAAGGTCCACGTGCCGATACCACATTGGAAGCATTGGCAAAATTAAAACCGGTGTTTGATGCAAAAGGATTTGTAACAGCTGGTAACTCTTCACAAACAAGTGATGGAGCAGCTTTTGTAATGGTGGTGAGCGAAAAATTCTTGAAAGAAAATAATTTGAAACCAATTGCCCGTATGGTATCATACGCAGCGGCAGGTGTGCCTCCTCGTATCATGGGCATTGGACCCGTTGCGGCAATTCCTAAAGCATTGAAGTTGGCCGGTTTGAATCAGAATGATATAGATCTGTTTGAATTGAACGAAGCATTTGCTTCTCAATCATTGGCAGTTTGTCGTGAATTAAACATCGATCAGGAAAAAGTGAATGTGAATGGTGGTGCCATTGCATTAGGACATCCTTTAGGTTGTTCCGGAGCAAAATTATCTGTTCAGTTATTCAATGAATTAAAACGTAGAAATAAAAAATACGGTGTAGTAACCATGTGTGTGGGAACAGGACAAGGAGCTGCAGGTGTATTTGAAATGTTGTAAGATGTACCGGGTACTATGTATTAAGTATTAGGACAAAAGCTTAGGCCTGTTTTATTAATTCCAAGTCTGGTAAGCATCGTTAAAAGAATTAAATTGTATAAAGAAATAACAAACTCAATTATTAACTGAAAGGGTATGTGAAGTACAAAAGATGATAAGCGGACTGAAAAAGTCTGTTATGCAAACATCTTGATACTTGTTACTTGCTACCTGATACTAATTTTAAAAATATGACAGCAATAAAAGGAGGAGAATTCCTAATTAAAGAAACAGAAGCGAAAGATGTATTTATTCCGGAAGAATGGAATGAAGAACAACAAATGATCGCTCAAACTTGTACGGATTTTTTATCACAAAATGTGTGGAATAATCTGGACAGAATTGATGCGCAAGAAGAAGGTTTAATGGTTGATCTGCTTAATAAAGCAGGTGAATTAGGCTTGTTGGGAATTTCGGTTCCTGAAGAGTATGGTGGATTTGGAAAAGATTTTACAACTTCTATGTTGGCAACAGAAGTGTTGGGGGCAGGGCATTCATTTGCAGTTGCAATTTCTGCTCATACAGGAATTGGAACATTGCCGATCTTGTATTATGGTAATGCAGAACAAAAGGCAAAATACATTCCTAAATTAGCAAGTGGCGAATGGAAAGCGGCATATTGCTTAACAGAGCCAAGCTCGGGTTCGGATGCTAATTCAGGTAAGACCAACGCAAAACTATCTGCAGATGGCAAACATTATATTTTGAACGGACAAAAGATGTGGATCACCAATGGTGGATTCGCAGATATCTATACTGTTTTTGCTAAGATCGATAATGATGAAAATTTAAGTGCATTCATCGTTGAGAAATCATTTGGTGGAATTACATTAAATCCGGAAGAACATAAAATGGGTATTAAAGGTAGTTCTACCCGTCAGGTGTTCTTTAACGACTGTAAAGTTCCGGTAGAGAATTTATTGTCGGACAGACAAAATGGATTTAAGATCGCAGTTAACATTTTAAATCTTGGTCGTATCAAATTAGCAGGAGCTGCTATTGGTGGATCAAAAGAAACGATCACAAAATCGGTTCAATACGCAAATGAACGTCAGCAGTTTGGACGATCCATTTCAAAATATGGTGCTATCCGTTACAAATTAGCAGAGCAAGCTATCCGTGTTTATGCTGGTGAAGCTGCAATTTACCGTGCCAGCCAGAATGTGGAAGATGCAACAAAAGCATTGATCGCAGGAGGAATGGATGAAGCAAAAGCTAAATTAAAAGGTGTTGAGCAATTTGCTGTGGAAGCAGCGATCGTAAAAGTACATGGATCAGAAGTGTTGGATTATGTGGTGGATGAAGGTGTTCAGATCTATGGTGGAATGGGATACAGTGCCGAAGCACCAATGGATAGAGCTTATCGCGATGCTCGTATCAACCGCATTTTCGAAGGGACTAATGAGATCAACAGAATGTTAACAGTAGATATGATGTTAAAACGCGCTATGAAAGGGGAATTAGACCTAATGGGACCAGCACAGGCAGTTGCTGCTGAATTAATGGCGATCCCTGATTTTTCATCCGAAGAAGAAACCTTGTTCTCGAAAGAGAAAAAATATGTAAAAGGATTTAAAAAATCAGTATTGATGGTGGCGGGTGCGGCTGTTCAAAAATTGATGATGCAGCTGGCAAAAGAGCAGGAGGTATTGATGAATGTAGCCGACATGATCATCGAAACGTATGTATGTGAGTCGGTTTTATTGCGTGTTGAGAAATTGGTGGCGATGAAAGGCGAAGCAGCTTGTAAAGAACAATTAGATATGATGCGTGTATATATCAACGATGCGGCTGATAGAATTCATAAGTCTGGTAAAGAAGCTATCAATACATTTGCTACCGGTGATGAGCAACGCGCTATGTTGATGGGTATGAAACGTTTCACTAAAACAGAACCGTTCAACTCTACTGAAGCAAGAAGAAATATCTCCGCTAAATTGATCGCAGAGAATAAGTATTGTTTTTAATTAGTTGAATTTTATTTCATAAAACGCAGAGATTTGATCTCTGCGTTTTTTATTTGCAGAAATAGGAACAAATGGTTTAATTTTGTTTTACATGTCAACTGCTACAGCATATTATCAATCACCAATAGGTTTGTTAGAGATCACTGCCGATGAGGACGGGATCACTTCTTTGTATTTTGTTGATGAACGCACCAAACCGGTGAGTAAAAACGATCCTTTACTGAAAGAATGTTTGATTCAGCTGGAAGAATACTTTAGTGGTATCCGTAAAGAATTTGGATTAAAATTGAATCCTCATGGGACCGATTTTCAAAAGAGAGTATGGAAACAATTGGAAACAATCCCTTTCGGAAAAACAGCTACCTATTTGGATGTTTCTATTCAATTGGGCGATGCCAATGCTACTCGGGCTGTAGGTAATGCCAATGGAAGTAATCCTATTTCCATTATTATTCCTTGTCACCGTGTAATTGGTGTAAATGGCAAATTGGTTGGTTATGGAGGTGGTTTGTGGCGAAAGGAATGGTTATTGAACCACGAACGCAGTGCTGTTTTTGGAAAACAAACACAACTCTTCTAAATCCCGATTTGTTTGCTATTTTTGTAGTAAACTATAGTTCAAATGGCTTCCTTTCTGAAAGAGAACATCCGAATTTCCCTGCGTGCTATCCGAAGCCAATTGCTGCGTACAACTTTAACTGCACTTATCATTTCGTTTGGTATCATGGCTTTGGTGGGTATTCTTACTGCTATTGATGCGATCAAATCATCTATCAATAGTAATTTTACCAGCATGGGAGCGAACACGTTCACCATTCGTAATCGTGAAATGACAGTAAGGATCGGTAGAAATGGTAAACGCCCGAAACGTTTCAGAAGTATCACGTATGATGAAGCCATAAAGTTTACAAAAGAATATTCTTTTCCAGCCAGCCCTTCTGTATCAACCATGGCATCTATGGCTTCCACGATAAAGCATGAGTCGAAAAAAAGTAATCCGAATATCAGAGTTTTTGGTGGTGATGAGAATTATTTGGTCACCTCCGGATATGAGTTGGAAAGCGGAAGAAATTTTTCATCTCAGGAAATTCAGTATGGAAATCATGTGGTCATTGTAGGGAAAGATGTGGTGACAGCAGTTTTTGATAAAAAGACCGATCCGATTGATAAGATCATTACTGTTGGAAGTGGTAAATACCGAATCATTGGTGTTCTTAAATCAAAAGGGAATAGTATGGGCTTTGGTGGTGATAAAGTTTGTATCCTTCCTTTGGCGAATGTCCGTCAATACTTTTCGATGCCCAACATGACCTATACGGTAAATGTGATGGTGAACAATTCTCAATTAATGGATGCAGCAGTGGCCGAAGCAATGGGTGTTTTCAGAAGGATCAGAAAAGTACCTGTGGGTGAAGATGAGAATTTTGAGATCACCAAAAGTGATAATCTCGCCAATTTGCTGATCGATAATATTCAAAAAGTAACAGCCGGTGCAACAGCTATTGGCATCATTACATTGCTGGGTGCAGCTATCGGGTTAATGAATATCATGTTGGTTTCTGTAACAGAACGGACACGTGAGATCGGTATCCGGAAAGCGATAGGAGCAACGGCCAAAACTATCCGCAGTCAGTTTTTAGTAGAAGCGATCGTTATCTGTCAGATAGGAGGATTGTTGGGAATCATTTTAGGAATAGCAATTGGAAATTTGATCTCTATGCAATTGGGCGTAGGCTTTATTATTCCATGGTTCTGGATCATTAGCGGTATCATACTTTGTATGTTTGTTGGCTTGATCTTCGGATTGTATCCTGCTGTAAAAGCCTCTAAACTCGATCCAATTGAGGCTTTACGATTTGAGTAGAATTACTCTTTGTTTTTCGTGTCAATAATGATCGTTACCGGACCATCATTCAATAACTCCACTTTCATGTCGGCTCCAAAATCCCCTGTTTGTATGGGTTTTCCAAGTTCCTTCTCCAGTTGGTTGATCATGGATTGATAAATAGGAATGGCTACATCCGGTTTCGCTGCTTTTATATAAGAAGGACGGTTTCCTTTTTTTGTAGAGGCATGTAAGGTGAATTGCGATACAAGGATAATATCTCCCGATGTATCTTTTACAGAAAGATTCATGATCTGATTCTCATCGCCAAATATACGCAGGTTAACAATTTTTCCGCTCAGCCATTCGATGTCCTCATTGGTGTCAGCCTCTTCAATTCCCAACAAGATCAATAAACCGGCATTGATCTCACTTTTCTTTTTCCCATTGATGGTAACACTTGCATGTGATACCCGCTGAATAACTGCTTTCACTATTTTAGTTTAAAGTTTATAGTTCAAAGTTATAATAGTTCGCTCCTTAAGAGCTGTTCAATAAATTAGTAGTTTAATAATTGGGATTTTCCATTTCTTCCCCATTGATGATACCTAGATAGCTATTATAGCGGGAGGTAGCTATTTCTCCTTTTTCTATTGCTTCCAAAACAGCACATTTAGGCTCATTGATATGCATGCAATTGTTGAATTTACATGCGTTTCGTAATGCGCGCATCTCAGGGAAGTAATCAGCGATCTCCTCCTTCTCCATATCTACTAATCCCAACTCTTTGATACCTGGAGTATCAATGATAAATCCACCATAGCTCAACGGATGCATCTCAGCAAAAGTGGTGGTATGTTTTCCTTTAAAATGTACATCGGAGATCTCGCCAACTTTTAAATTCAGTTGTTTGTCCATCGCATTTACCAGAGTGGATTTTCCAACACCGGAATGCCCGGATACCAGCGTGGTTTTCCCTTTAGTGAGCTCTCTTAATACTTCAATGTCTTTGTTTTCGGTGGCTGATACTTTGTAGCATCTGTATCCTATCTTTTCATAAACAGCAATAAATGCATTCAGTTCATCCATCAATTCAGGATCGTTTTCAAACAGGTCGATTTTGTTAAATACGATTGAAACGGGAATATGGTAGGCTTCAGCTGTCAATAAAAAACGATCGATGAATCCCGCTGAAGTTCTAGGCAATGCTAATGTGGCAATCAATAAAGCTTGATCCATATTGGCTGCAATGATATGCGATTGTTTGGATAAGTTGATCGATTTGCGGATGATGTAGTTTTTACGGTCATGGATAGTATGGATCACGCCCTTTCCTTCTTCCTCCAGTTCAAAAAGCACACTGTCGCCCACCGCAATAGGATTGGTAGTTTTAATGCCTTTTATCCTGAAAACACCCTTTATACGGCAGTCGATCATTTGTCCGTCCTCCGACAGAACATTGTACCAGCTACCGGTTGATTTTATTACAACTCCCTTCATTGACCGTTTAACATATTTTGCATGTAAATTTATTAAAAAGAATTAGCTTTGTATCTACGAATTACTAAACTTTTCGAAGATATCTCTAAGAATAGTTATTGTAGGATTCGGGCTTGAATAAAGTAAATATCAAACCTATGTCAATTAAAGTTGAGAATATTACAAAACAATACGGTGAACAAAAGGCATTGAACAATGTTTCTTTTGAAGTAAATACCGGTGAGATCGTAGGATTCTTAGGGCCGAATGGTGCCGGAAAATCTACCATGATGAAAATACTTACCTGCTTTATTCCTCAAACATCTGGTAAAGCTTCTGTTTGTGGTTTTGATGTGGCAGAAGAAAGTTTGGAAGTAAGAAAGCAAGTGGGCTATTTGCCGGAGCATAATCCATTGTATTTGGATATGTATGTAAAAGAGTATTTAGAATTTATTGCTGGCTTACATCATATTAAAAATGTAAAAGAGCGTATCGCTGAAATGATCGAGATCACCGGCTTGCAGGTGGAGCAGAAAAAAAAGATCGGTGCCTTGTCGAAAGGATACCGTCAGCGTGTTGGATTAGCGCAAGCATTGATCCATGATCCAAAGGTATTGATCCTGGATGAGCCTACAACAGGACTAGATCCGAATCAATTGGCGGAGATCCGTAATTTGATCATCGAAGTAGGGAAACAAAAGACAGTGATGTTATCTACTCACATTATGCAAGAAGTGGAAGCCATGTGCGATAGAGTGATCATTATCAATAGAGGGGAGATCGTAGCTAACGATGAAACAAGTTCATTGCAACGAACTTCTCAAGCAGAGAATGGTTATTCCATCATTGTGGAGTTTGATAAACCTACATCGAAAACAGCACTTAAGAATATCAACTTTGTAACCGATGCGAAAAACACAAAAGACAATATTTGGTTATTGGAAGTAAGAACGGATAAAGATATCCGTCCGGATGTATTTCAATTTGCTGTTTCCAGCGGTTTGGCTGTGTTGATGTTGAACAAGGAAGAACAGAAATTAGAAGATGTATTTAAACAATTGACAAAAAAGTAAAATGAAAAAAATAATTGTATTAGTACTTGCTTGCGCATTTTTTGCATGTAATTCAAGCGATAAAAAAGAAGAAACAACAACACCTTTCATTGATCCAATAACCACTCATATCGATTCATCGATCAGTCCAGGAGAAAATTTTTTCCTGTTTGCCAATAATGGTTGGTTCAAAGCAAATCCAATTCCTTCATCAGAAAAAAGCAATGGTATCTTCCGTACCATTCAGGATACCATCAACGAGTCGATCAAAAAGATCTGTGAATCATCTGCTGCTGATACCAAAGCAACAAAAGGAAGCAATAAACAAAAGATAGGCGATTTCTATTACAGTGGAATGGATACTGTAACCATCGAAAAAGTGGGTATTACTCCATTGATCCCTACTTTATCGAAGATCGATGCGATCACCGATGTTCCTTCTTTATTGAATACGATCGCTGAGTTATACAAAATGGGTGTTCCAAGTACATTTGGTTTTACGGTAACACGCGATGAAAAGAAAAGTTCTCAATACGCTGTATATGTTTCACAGCCACGTTTAGGATTACCTGACAGAGATTATTATTTCAATACGGATGAACGTAATACTTCTATTCGTTCGGAATATGCCAAACATTTAACAGCTATGTTTGAATTGATGGCGTATGAAAATAAAAATGCAGTGAAATACGGTGAGGCCTTGATGAAGTTGGAGACTGCCATTGCCAAGTCGAGTCGTAAAATGGAAGACTTGCGCGATCCATACAAGAATTACAACAAGATGAGTGTGGCTCAATTGAATAAATTAACACCTTCCATAAAATGGGAAGATATGATCGTGAAGTTGGGTTTGAAGAATGTTGATTCTATTGTTGTGGCACAGCCAGAATATTTTTCAGCCCTTGAAAAGAATTTAAAAGCGATTTCTATCGATGATTGGAAAGTGTATCTAAAATGGAATTTGATCAATCGCTTTTCCGATAATTTAAACAAGAAAATTGTTGACCAGGATTTTTATTTCTATTCCACTGTGTTGGATGGTGTAAAAGAGCAGAAGCCCCGTTGGAAAACGATCGTTGAAAGTACGGATGCAGCTTTGGGTGAGTTGATAGGTCAGATATATGTTGAAGAATATTTACCGAAGGGAACTAAGGAAAAGTTGTTGGAGATCGGTAATAATATCCGTGATGTGTATGCTGAACACATCAAAACACTAGACTGGATGAGTGATGTTACCAAAGAAAAAGCTTTGAGTAAATTGAAAAAATTGAACATGAAGGTGGGATATCCTGACAAATGGAAAGATATGAGTGCTTTGGAACTATCCAGAAGTAGTTATGTGGAGAATGCAATGAGTTTGAGTAAATGGAATTATAATTACATGATCGAGAAGTATGGAAAGCCTGTAAATAAAGATGAATGGGAAATGTATCCGCAAACATACAATGCTTATTATGACCCTACCATGAATGAGATTGTTGTTCCTGCATGTAATATCATTGTTCCCGGATTTGAAGGCCGAATGCCTGATGATGCCGTATTGTATGGAATTATTGGGGGCTCTACTTTCGGACATGAGATCACACATGGTTTTGATGATCAAGGAAGTTTGTATGATGAGAATGGAAACTTAACAGATTGGTGGACAAAAGAAGATAGAGAGAAGTTTGTGGCAAAGACCAAATTGATCGTAGAGCAGTTTGATAATTATGTGGTGCTCGATAGTATGCATGTAAGAGGAGAGAACACACAAGGAGAGAATATTGCTGATCTTGGTGGTGTGATCATGGGTTTGGAAGCATTCAGAAAAACAGAACAAGGAAAATCAAAAGAATTATTCAATGGTTATACAGCTACACAGCGCTATTTTCTGGCGTATGGTTATGCCTGGATGGTAAACCGTACGGATGCTTCTTTAGCGAAACAGATCATGAGTGATGTGCATTCCCCTGCAGAGTTCCGTATCAATGGACCTTTATCGGATATTGATGCTTTTTATGAGGCATTCAAGATCAAAGAAGGTGATAAGATGTACAGGGCGCCCGAAAAACGTGTCAAAATATGGTAATTGAATGGCTTGGGCCGGTTTAAAATTGTGTATAATTTATCGCTAAAAACAGTTTCTCAATTACTTAATTAATTGTATTTTAGCGTCCGTTAAAAAAAATATTAATTCATAAAATATAATTCAAACATGGGATACTTATTTACATCTGAGTCAGTTTCAGAAGGACATCCGGATAAAGTAGCAGATCAAATTTCTGATGCATTAATTGATAACTTTTTAGCTTTTGATCCAAATTCAAAAGTTGCATGCGAAACATTGGTTACTACCGGACAGGTTGTTCTTGCCGGAGAGGTAAAATCAAAAGCATATTTAGATGTTCAGGAAATTGCTCGTGGTGTTATCCGTAAGATCGGATATACAAAAAGCGAATACATGTTTGAAGCAAATTCTTGCGGTATCCTTTCAGCTATCCACGAACAATCAGCTGATATTAACCAAGGTGTTGACAGAAAGAAAAAAGAAGAACAAGGTGCAGGTGACCAAGGGATGATGTTTGGTTATGCAACTAACGAAACGGCTAACTACATGCCTTTGGCGTTGGATCTTGCACATGCTATCCTTTTAGAATTGGCTGCTTTAAGAAGAGAGAACAAACAAATTAAATATCTTCGTCCTGATGCAAAATCTCAGGTAACGTTAGAGTATGATGATAACAACAAACCGGTTCGTATCGATGCGATCGTTGTTTCTACTCAGCACGATGATTTTGATTCAGAAGCAAAAATGTTAGATAAGATCAAAAAAGATATTATTAATATTTTGATCCCACGTGTTAAAAAGAACTATCCTAAATATGCTCACTTGTTCAATAACAAGATCGCATACCATATTAATCCAACCGGTAAATTTGTTATTGGTGGTCCGCACGGTGATACAGGATTAACAGGTCGTAAGATCATTGTTGATACTTACGGTGGAAAAGGTGCTCATGGTGGTGGTGCATTCTCCGGAAAAGATCCTTCAAAAGTGGATCGTTCAGCGGCTTATGCTACTCGTCACATTGCTAAGAACCTTGTTGCTGCAGGTGTATGCTCTGAAGTATTGGTTCAAGTGTCTTATGCGATCGGTGTAGCTCAGCCAATGGGTATCTATATCAATACATACGGAACTGCAAAAGTAAAAATGACAGATGGTCAAATTGCTAAAATTGTAGAAAGCGTATTTGATATGCGTCCATACTTCATCGAACAACGTTTGAAATTACGTACACCGATGTACAGCGAAACTGCTGCATACGGACACATGGGAAGAAAAAATGAAGTAGTTACTAAAACCTTCACTTCTCCTGATGGAAAAACAAAGTCAATGAAAGTGGAGTTGTTTACTTGGGAAAAATTAGATTATGTTTCTAAAGTAAAAGCTGCTTTTAAATTGAAATAAGCAATTTGACTTCTTTAAATAAAAAAAGATCCCGGGCATATTGCTCGGGATCTTTTTTATTTAACAGCTTCGTAAATGGTCTTTTGGATCTTGCTTCGTATCCCCGATTTAGATAATTTGTTTTCATCGGCACTAGGATTAACTCTATTGGATAAAAAGATATAGATCAATTCTTTCTCCGGATCAGCCCAGGCGATCGTTCCTGTGAAGCCTGTGTGTCCAAAACTCATGTAGGAAACACAATCGCATACCGGACTTTCTTTTTCAGGATTGGTTTCCGGCTTATCGAAGCCAATACCTCTCCTGTTGTCCTTACAGAATTGACATTTTGTAAATAAGGAAACAGTAGCAGAATCGATGTATCGCTTGCCTCCATATTCTCCTTTGTTCATAAGCATCTGCATGATGACTGCCAGATCGTTCGCATTGGAGAATAATCCGGCATGTCCGCCAACACCTCCTAACATTGCTGCGCCTTGGTCATGTACATCGCCATGCACCAACTGTTTTCTGAATTTTTTATCCAATTCAGTCGGAGTGATGCGTTCTTTGTCAAACCGGTTCAATGGCTTGTATCCCATGGTGCTTAACCCAAGTGGAGCATAAAAAGTATTTTTAGCATATACATTCAATGGTGCTTTTGTTTCTTTTTCAATGATCCTTTTTAGAAAGTAATAACCGAGGTCGCTATACAAGTATTTGCCTTTATCCTTTATTGGTGAATTGATGATCTGCTGGTAGATCGTGTCTTCGTATGTATTGCTGATATATAAGTTATTGGCTACACGTTTTGAGTATTGCTCACTTGGGTCGCTTTTGTATATTCCTTCTTTAAAAGTTCCATCTTTATTTACAGTTTTGTTCCAGAAGGGGATCCAGTCTCTCAAACCTGCTTGATGTGTCAGCATTTCGCGAAGAGTAATATCTTGCTTGTTTGTTCCTTTTAATTCCGGAAGGAAAGACGATAATGTGCCATCAACAGAAACATTCCTGTTGTCAACCAGTGTCATTAATGAGATCGTGGAGGCTGCAATTTTAGTGATAGACGCGATGTCATACAAGTCATCATTCTTTACTTTCGTTTTTTTATCGTAAGTGTGATAACCAAGTGATTTTTGATAGATCACCTTCCCGCTTTTTACAACAAGCACCTGGCAGCCCGGGAATACTTTTTCCTTGATCCCATCCATTGCAATGCTATCGATCCTTTTTAGGATATTACTATTTGCTCCTACTTCTTCCGGGATAGTGTATTTCAAACGAACAACATTGGTAGTGATTCCTGTGCCAAGTTGAAACGCTCCTGCATTAACAGGTAGTTTTCCTTGTGCTGCTATCCCTCCGAAAATAAGCTGTGCAGCATAACTTTGGCTGTATTCATTGTCTTCATAGCTCATAATAACTGCTTGTGCGTATTTTACACTGTCAAGCTTTTCAAGTATGTAAGGATTCGCTGCAATGTTAATGATCACCTTTTTTGTTTTGATCAATGTGTAAAGCATTTTCTTTACAGCTGGACTTAATCCAAAGTCTTTATCAGGTTTGTTATTCGTGTTGTTTAAGTTGATGATCACTAAATTATAATCTTTGAACTTAGGCAGTAAGGTGTCGAATGCAGAAGCTTTCGCTTCTTTGTCAACTCCAAAATGAGTGATAGTAGCGTAGTTGGATAATGTCTTTTGGAACGTACTTAGCTCTTTGTATCCTAAATTAAGGGATGCTATCTTTAATGTATCCAAATTTGACAATGGAAGTATAGAGTTCTTGTTTTCAAGAAGTGTAAGTGATGCTTCGGTTAGTTTTCTGTTCAACAATTCAGCTTGTGGTGTATTCAGATCTTTGTATAGGTCTTTTGTCTCAATCTTTTTATAATGATCTAATCCCATCCATTGTTTGGCTAACAATATTTTCATGCAACGCTTGTCGATCTCTTCTTGAGTGATCTCTCCACGCTCAATGGCCGCTTTTATTTCCTTGATGCCCGTTGGAACATCTTCTGCAAAAAGCAATACATCATTTCCTGCTATCAATGCTTTTGCATCTACTTCTCCCGGTTTGTAAAATTTACTTACTCCTTTCATGTTGAGTGCATCCGTAAAGATCAAGCCCTTAAATCCAAGTGTGTCTTTGAGCAAGCCGGTAACTATTTTCTTAGTTAATGTAGATGCTTGGTTACTGGTTGTATCTAAAGCAGGAATACTCAAATGAGCAACCATCATACTGCCTAATCCTTCATTGATCAATGCTTTGAAAGGATATAGTTCCAATGAGTCTAATCGGGAGCGGGAAGCTTTTATAGTTGGAAGTGTTTTGTGTGAATCACTATCCGTATCTCCATGCCCCGGAAAATGTTTACCACATGCTAGTACTTTATTATCCTGCATCCCCTTCATATACATCAAGGCTTTTTTAGTGACATTGTATTTGCTTTCACCAAATGAACGTGTGCCGATCACCGGATTTTTGGGATTATTATTGATGTCGATATCGGGTGCAAAATTTACCTGCATGCCTAGGCGTTTTGTCTGGCGGGCGATCTCCACTCCCATGTAATAGATCAAGCTGTCATTTTGTATTGCACCCAAGGTCATTTGACGTGGAAATTTGGTAGTACTATCCAAACGCATGGCCAATCCCCATTCAGCATCCATAGAGATCATTAATGGTACTTTTGAGCAGGACTGATAGCAATTGGATTGTATCGCTTGCCTTACCGGTCCGCCTTGGAAAAAGATCAGTCCGCCAATTTTATGTTCATTGATCAGTTTTTTAATCTCATTTACATGCTTTTGATCTTTGTTGGAGTAGGCTGCAACCATGAATAGCTGGGCAATACGCTCATCGGGACTTAATGTTTTAAAAACAGAATCAGCCCAGCGGGTATTGGATGAATAAAATGGAGGATCCTGTTTTTTATCTTGAGGAAGAAAACTGAATAGAATAAAAGCGGTTATAATTAGTAAAATAGTTTTAGCTCTGAACATCTTTGATTTTTTAACGAAATAGGTACAAACAATAATAATGCTAAAAATACCCTCATTTTGAATGTGTATTTTTTATAGGAATGTATAATTATTAACCTGATGCTGTTGATGAGTTTATTTTCGATAAATGCATGTAAGTGCTAATTTTGTTGAGCAAATAATTGATATGTTCAAGAAGCTGTTTAGCATAATGGTATTGATGATCACGGTTCTTACTGTGAATTTACTGACGGGCTATATTTCGGATCGGATCGTACATTATGAGTTAGGGCTAAATCCATATAAGTATACAGCTATTGCAATGCTGGTACTTGTCTTTATTTTGGTGCCGGCCTATAGTTATTTGAATAATAAAGTAGAAATACTCGTTGCTAAATTCTTACTTTCCGGGAGTAATTCCTTCGGTAAAACAATTGGATTATTGCTGTCATTTGCACTTATTTTCGGAGTTTTATTCGCCATCTATCTGCACGACTGGTTTCAAATCAACATCTTAACCGAGTTTAAGGCAAAATTCTTTTAAAATAGGGCTTTCCTGACTGCCAAAACGTCCTTTTTTCCATTAATAGTATTATTTTTGTATAACCTAAGACTATGGCAGATATAATTCAACTTTTACCCGATTCAGTGGCCAATCAGATCGCGGCAGGAGAGGTGGTTCAACGACCGGCTTCCGCTGTGAAAGAGCTGATGGAAAATGCATTGGATGCTGGGGCGAAAAGCATCAAGTTGATCGTGAAGGATGCCGGAAAAACACTTATTCAGGTGATCGATAATGGTTGCGGAATGAGTGAAACAG
This sequence comes from Bacteroidia bacterium, assembly GCA_016786925.1. GTDB lineage: Bacteria > Bacteroidota > Bacteroidia > 2-12-FULL-35-15 > 2-12-FULL-35-15 > 2-12-FULL-35-15. The sequence continues at coordinate 2,913 of JAEUTU010000033.1, read as the reverse complement.
ATGCCCGCATGAGTTTTGAGCGACATGCTACTTCCAAGATCAGAAAAGCTGATGATCTATTTGCCATAAAAACAATGGGTTTTAGAGGTGAGGCACTGGCTTCCATCGCAGCTATTGCTCAGGTGGAATTAAAAACGAGAAGAATTGGTGATGAGATAGGGGTGAAGCTGGAGGTAGAGGGAAGTGAGGTTAAATTGCAGGAAGCGTGTAGTACTCCGGAAGGAACCAGTTTTTCTGTAAAGAACCTGTTTTATAATGTTCCTGCCCGCAGAAATTTCTTAAAGACGGATTCGGTTGAATTACGACATATCATTGATGAGTTTCAACGTGTTGCTATTCCTAATCCGGATGTAGCCTTTTCATTCCATCATAACGGATCTGAAATATTTAATTTGCCGGCCGGTAATTTAAAACAGCGCCTGATGGGCATCTTCGGAAATTCTTATAACACACGATTAGTTCCTGTTGAAGAAGATACCGATATCGTGAAGATTAAAGGTTTTGTGATCAAGCCCGAATTTGCAAAGAAAACACGCGGAGAGCAGTTCTTCTTTTTGAATAAACGCTTCATTAAGAATTCGTATTTGCATCATGCTGTTCAATCTGCATTCGAGCAATTGTTGCCTAACGATAGTTTTGCATCCTATTTTTTAATGCTGGATGTTAATCCGAAAACGATCGATATCAATATTCATCCAACAAAAACAGAAGTTAAGTTTGAGGATGAAAAAGCAATTTATGCCTTCTTGCGTTCTACTGTAAAAAAATCATTGGGTCAGTTCAATATTGCTCCTAGTCTGGATTTTGATCAGGAAGCGCATTTGTACAACATGCCTTTAAAACCTCTAGATGGTATCATAAAACAGCCTACTATAAAAGTAGATCCGAGTTATAATCCCTTTAAGTCGGAAGGGATGAAAGCAGAGAAATTGCAAACAGAGCGTGAATTGTCGAATAAGGCCAATTGGGATAAGTTATATGAGAGACATACAAACGATCAGTTTGACTTGAATATTCCGAAAGAAGAAAGTACAACTCAGCAGTCGATTGATTCCGATTGGGATAACGACAGACACGAGAGCAATAAAAAAGCGACCTATCAGTTGCATAATAAATACATCTTATCTCATATAAAAACAGGCTTCATGGTGATCGATCAGCAAGGAGCACACGAGCGTATTTTGTATGAGCGCATCTTGGAAAATTTTGAAAAACATAAAGCGGCTACTCAGCAGGAATTGTTCCCTAAGACAATTGAATTGAATGCTGCTGACTTTGCATTAGTAAAAGAGTTAAAAGACGATATACAGGCGATCGGGTTTGATATCAGTGAATTCGGAAAAAATACGTTTGTTATTCATGGCGTCCCTGCCGATACAATTGATCATGATTCAGTTTCCTTGTTGGAAGGCTTGATTGAGAATTACAAACAGAATATGATCGAGCTAAAGTCAGATAAACGTGAAAATTTAGCACGTTCCATGGCTTATAATATGGCTATCAAAGAAGGGAAAGTATTATCGCAGGATGAAATGAACAATATAATTGATGAGTTGTTTGCCTGTAAAATGCCTTATGCAACTCCCAATGGAAAACCTACGATCACAACATTTTCTATTGATGATCTGGATAAACGATTTAAAAAATAATTAAAGAATGTCATACCAACAATACCGCCCTTCCAGTTTTAATATGCTTCCTTTAGTGATCAAGAATTTATTGATCATTAATGGCTTGATATTCCTGGCTACATGGGTGTTTCAGAATCAATTTCAGTTGAATCTTGTCGATACACTTGGATTGCATTATTTCTCATCCGATCTTTTTCAACCCTACCAGTTGGTTACTTATATGTTCATGCATGGTAGTTTGGAACATATATTCTTTAATATGTTTGCTTTGTGGATGTTTGGGAATGTATTAGAAAATTTATGGGGACCCAAACGCTTTCTGATATTTTATATGGTAACAGGTATTGGTGCTGCCTTGATCTATATGGGTTATGAAGCTTTTCATTTTTATCAGGTGCAGCAATCGGTTGATGCTTTTATGGCCAACCCTGTTCCTGAAGAATATTATGCATTAGTAAAAAAACATTTTGGGGTTTATTTAGAGATCCCTCAAAATCAGTTACAAATAGATACTTTTTATGCTTCCTGGAATGACCACCTGGATAATAGCGCTATCTATGTTCAGCAAGCACTGAATGACATCAAACAATTTACATCTTTTCAAGCCGATAATCCTGTGGTAGGTGCATCCGGTTCTGTGTTTGGTGTTTTATTGGCTTTTGGAATGTTATTCCCTAACACATTGTTGTACATCTATTTCTTGATCCCGATCAAAGCAAAATATTTTGTGATCATCTACGGTGCTTTGGAATTGTATCTGGGTATTGCTAATAATCCGGGTGATAATGTGGCTCATTTCGCTCATTTGGGAGGAATGTTGTTTGGATTTATATTGATAAAGATCTGGACTAAAAAACGAAATCATTTTTATTGATCGTATGGCGAATGTAATTGTTGAAGATATCAAGCAGAAGTTTAAAAGCAATGATCCTGTTACCCGTTTAATTGTGATCAATGTTGCTGTGTTTTTGTTGATCAGTATATTTAGAATTCTACTTTTTTTAACGAATAATTCCGGAGTATTTACTGTATTCGTTTCTCTGTTTCTGGAGAATATCTCTTTCTCTATCAGCTGGTATGGAGCGCTGTTAAAACCGTGGACCATGATCACTTATGCTTTTGTGCATATTGAGATCTTCCATATTTTCTGGAATATGGTCACATTGTTTTGGTTTGGACAGATCTTTGTGCATTATACTTCAACAAAAAAATTGATCCCTCTTTATATTTTAGGAGGTATTGCCGGAGCTGTTTTTTCGTTGCTAATAATACAATTAATTCC
>JAEUTU010000030.1 GCA_016786925.1 Bacteroidia bacterium | reverse complement strand
AAACTTTTATTGAATAAACTCATACTCGTTGTAAAGACGCAATAATAGTTAAAAGGTTGCTGAATACCTATTTATTCGGTTCCCTTACAATGAATTCTTTGTTTCCAGTGTTCCATCGGCATGTTTTGCAAACCGCTTTTTCTCACGATCGTGAACCTGATCGTATTTCGGCCAAGGCCATCCACCAAATTGTGTAGCGTGATAATCTTCGAACGCTTGATTGATCTCTTGTTTAGTATTCATAACAAAAGGACCATATTGCATAACAGGCTCATTGATAGGTCGACCTTGTAATAATAATATACTTACTTCTTCTGAACCGGCTTTTATTTCAACAGGCATATCGGCATGCAATGCTACTGCATGATACTTCGTTACAGCTTTACCGGATAAATTAATTTGATCACCTTCATAAAAATAAACCGTACGATTGATCCCTTTTGAAGCAGCAGGTAACATAAAAGTAGCACCGGCCTCCATTTTAATATTCCAAACAGCAACTTCATTTTTAGGATCGGCTGCCCAGGAATCAGGAGGAGGTGCAGGAGCTGCCGATTTTTCTAATTTACCTGCTATCACTTCTACTACTGTTTTTTTCTTGGATGCATCTGTATGAACATGATTAGGGATCGACTCTTTCCAAAACATTTTAAAATGAGGCGCTACCATTTTATTTTTTTTAGGCAAGTTTAACCAGATCTGAAACAATTCCATGGGGTTCTCTTTCTCTTTATGTATCAGAGGAAACATTTCGGAATGTTGTACGCCCTTTCCTGCTGTCATCCATTGCACATCTCCATTTCCATATCTTCCGGCCGCTCCCATCGAGTCGGCATGATCAACGATCCCTTTTCTAACGACCGTGATCGTCTCAAATCCACGGTGAGGATGCCCCGGGAAGCCAGGCACTTTTTTCCCATGATACATTCGAAAACCATCTTTAATGATAAAATCATCTCCCATATGCCGGCCTTTGAAATAATCGGGATCCGGTCCCATCAGCTCATTTCCTTTGGGAAAAGCATCTTCATGATGCACACAAAACAAAAAAGGATCGGCTGTTTCCCATTGGAAACCTAATGGTTTAATATTGATAATAGGATTCATGTTAGCTGCTGTTGCGTTATAAGATTTTTTTAAGGAATCTGAAAATGACTGAACCGGATAAGCAACTGCTGTCGCTAATGCCCAAAGAGAGCGGTTCAAAAAGCTGCGTCTAGGTAATTCTTCACTCATAATCGATCTTAATTAAGTGTTTAATGCTTTCAAATTTAAGAAATTAGAATCCAAAAAAGAATACCATTGAAACAAATGAGATCAAAAAAGGTTTCCAGTCCCGACTGAAAACACTTCCCCTCTTTAGTGGGATAAGGTGCTTCGGTATTGTCTATAGCCTCGGAAGTATTCGTTGCACTCATGATCCCTGCTTACCGCACCTGAAAATACTTTAAAACCCGTCACTACCGTGACGTGCATTTTTGTTGCCTGCAAGCCTCGGGAGTATTCGTTGCACTCATGATCCCTGCTTACCGCAACTGAAAATACTTTAAAACCCGTCACTACCGTGACGTGCTTTTTTGTTGCCTTCAAGCCTTTGAAAGCAAGCTTTCAGGCTTTACGGCAACAAAAAAGCCCCGCAATTTGCGGGGCTTTAAAGTGCTTTAAGTGGTCTTGTAGGGATTCGAACCCCAAACCTTCTGATCCGTAGTCAGATGCTCTATCCAGTTGAGCTACAAAACCATTTATTTATTAATTACTTCAGTTGAGCCCTGCCTGCCGGCAGGCAGGTACAAAACCGTGTTGCTTTTAAAAGCGGTGCAAATATAGAAAAAATAGTTAAATACAAATATTGAATTCGATATTTTTCTTTCAAAATATAGGATATTCTCTCCCCTGCTCTTCCTTTAAAATGTAATACATTTGCTCAAACATTTAAAACAAAGCACAATGAATCCCATTACAACAACAGTTCTAATTATTTTTTCAGTACTATTCATCCTGCTTTCCTTTGTTACGGTTCAGCAAGGAACAATCGCGGTGATCACTATTTTCGGCAAATACAGAAGGATCATGGAACCCGGATTGAATTTTAAGATCCCTTTCATTGAGAGAGTTTACAGAAGGATTTCAATTCAGAACAGATCTGTTGAGCTTGAATTCCAAGCTATTACCGTAGATCAAGCCAATGTATATTTTAAAGCCATGCTTTTGTATGGCGTTATTGATCAAAAAGAAGAAACAATAAAAAATGTAGCTTTTAAATTCATTGATGATAAGAACTTAATGCAAGCCTTGGTAAGAACAATTGAAGGTTCTATCAGAGGTTATGTAGCTAACAAAAAGCAGGCAGAAGTACTTTCATCAAGAAGAGAGATCGTTGAATACGTAAAAGAACAGATCGACCAGGTATTGGAAAGCTGGGGCTATCACTTACTTGACCTTCAATTAAACGATATTACTTTTGATGAGGCGATCATTCGCTCCATGGCACAAGTAGTGGCTTCGAGCAACTTAAAAGCAGCAGCAGAGAATGAAGGTCAGGCTTTATTGATCACCAAAACCAAAGCGGCTGAAGCGGAAGGTAATGCGATTAAAATTGCAGCAGAAGCAGAACGTTTAGCAGCTCAGCTACGTGGACAAGGTGTTGCTTTGTTCCGTGAAGAGGTAGCAAAAGGGATGAGTCAGGCAGCCAAAGAAATGCAACAAGCCAATTTAGATACCTCAGTGATCCTATTCAGTATGTGGACTGAAGCCATCAAAAACTTTGCTGAATATGGCAAAGGTAACGTGATCTTCCTAGATGGATCGAGCGATGGCATGCAACGCACCATGAAAGAGATGATGGCTATGAATAACTTAATGGATCCATCCAAAATGCCTAATGCAAAAAAGTAGGCATATAATTCGAAATAAAAAAGGTGAAGCAAATGCTTCACCTTTTTTATTTGAACTAAAACTGTTTACGAGGACGTTTTTCTCTGCTGAAATTCGACTTTCTATCTCCTCCGCCTGAAGTGCTTCCTTTTGAGAATGACTTTTCACCGGAATACGATTTCTTTTTATCGCCATAATCTCCTCTGTCTCTACGCTCTCCTCTATCTGCTCTATCGCTGTTGCCATAGCTTTTCTTTTCGCCATAACTGCCTCTACGATCGCCACCGCCATATCCGCCACGGCTACCACCACCAAATGAGCGTCTTTCTCCTCCACCGTAGTTTCCGCGACCTCTGTCACGTGTTCTTCCTTCACCTGTTTCTTTGTTTCCACGTGATTCAATACGCACACTTCTGTTGTTGTAACGCTGGTTCTTGAATGTACCGGTAATGATCTCTGCTACTTCTGATTTTACTTCAACAAAAGAGAAACTACCTTTCACTTCCACATTCGTGATCGAGTTAAGATCCACTCCTGATACTTCAGAAATGTATTCTCTCAATGAATTTCTATCCAACGAATCCATTTCACCTAAATTGATGAACAATTTAGTAATGCCAGGTTGTGAAGAACGTTCACGACCAACACTTGCGTTTAGATCTGGTGCATTCTTATAATAATCCAAGAAACGATTAAACTCTGTAGATACGAAACGTTTGATAATATCTTCTTTACTCAAGTCTTTCAACTCATCATAAATTTTAGGCATATACGCTTCAATTGCAGCTTCGTTCACTTCAACATTGTGTATTTTAGAAACAAGACTGAACAATTGTTTTTCGCAGGCTTCAAAACCTGTAGGAATAGTCCCTTGAATAAATTTCTTTTTGATAATTCGTTCGATGATTCTGATCTTACCAACTTCTTTCATGTTGATAATACAGATAGAAACACCTTTTTTACCTGCACGAGCCGTACGACCTGAACGATGTGTATAGTTTTCTATTTCATCAGGTAAGTTATAATTGATAACGTGTGTTACATCGTTCACATCAATACCGCGCGCTGCAACATCGGTTGCAACAAGCATTTGAAGTGAGCGGGAACGGTAACGCTTCATAACCTGATCACGTTGTGCTTGCGATAGATCACCGTGCAATGAATCAGCTCCATAACCATCTTTAATTAACGATTCAGCGATCTCTTGTGTCTCAATACGAGTACGACAAAATACGATCGCGAAGATATCCGGATTAGAATCAGCGATACGCTTCAATGCTGCATATTTATCACGTGCTTGAACTACATAATAAATGTGCTCAATATTGTCATTTCCTTGATTCTTAACACCAGCAGTAATTTCAACCGGGTTTTCCATGTAGTTCTTAGAAATACGCAATACCTCATCCGGCATAGTTGCAGAAAACAACCACGTATTTTTTTCTTCAGGAGTTTGAGATAAAATAGTATCCAAGTCTTCTTTAAAGCCCATGTTCAACATTTCATCTGCCTCATCCAATACCGCAATTTTCACAGAACTTAAATTCACTCGTCTACGATCGATCATATCCACCATACGTCCAGGGGTTGCAACAACGATCTGTGCACCTCTTTTAATATCGCGCGTTTGATTATCAATACTTGCTCCACCATAGATCGCTACAATGTGAGCACCATTGATGTACTTCGTGTAATTTTGAAGATCGCGTGTGATCTGCATACATAACTCACGTGTAGGGCACATGATAAGCGCTTGTGTATCCCGTGAAGTAAAATCGATCTTAGAGATCAATGGCAAGCCAAAGCCTGCTGTTTTTCCTGTACCGGTTTGTGCCAAAGCAACAAGGTCGGTATCAGCATTTAATAATGCAGGAATTGTTTTTTCCTGGATAGGTGTTGGGCTTTCAAAACCCAATTCTGTTACAGCTTTGACAATAGCATTGTCAAGCCCTAACGCTTCAAATTTGTTCATTTAATTTTTTTTAAGTTTATAATACAGTTGTCAACTTATCAGGAAGTATATGTGAGTAGAATCCTGCAACTGTATATAAGGAGCTCGCCATCGTTGTAATTGAGCTATTTTCGGCAATGTAGAATCAGTTGTAAATTCGTCTCAGCAAAAATCCTATTTTGACTAAAACTGCTGCAAAGATAGTAATTTATTCGGAAGTAGCACTTTTTATTTTCTTTCCCCCCATATTTCGCAAATAGAACTCTTCCAATTTTTGATTTAACTCTTGGGCTACTTCTCCCTTTTTACGCTCTATTACAAGGGTTTTATTCAAGCGGATCATAAACGGAAATGGTGATTTTAATTGCTTGAAATTTTTATCTTTTATGACAAAAGCATCAATGCCAGTTGTTTCACTTTCATCAAATTCTGCGGTCAAATAATCATTTCCTGCAAATGAAGTGTCTGTTTCAAGAGATGCATTCATCAAACAACCTTGATAATTACCCGAAGATATCTTTGCAGAGTTATTCGAATAAAAGAAATATACTTTACAGAATGTCAAATACTCTGAAAATGCTTTTGCGATCTCTTTATTCTTAGCGTATTGCTCCTGCTTTACTTTTTCAGCTTCTTCTGTTTTACCCTTTGCAATAAGAGCGTTGATCAAATTTTCGGATGTTTTGAGGCGAATAAACAACGCTCCATTTTTCAGCATATTGATCTGTTCTTTGGCCCCCGGCTCTTTTTGTTTTTGAGCAGAAGACGAAAGCGATAGCAATAAGCATATTACAATTGAAATATAGCGAGATCTCATCATACGAAAAAAACAGGTCTGTAAGCCGGGTTCTGTCAAGCATTGAAACAAGTTCAATACCAGTTCTATCATTTATCTAGCCATTCCGTCACCGGAAGGATCAAGCAACCTACCCTCCGGAATTGGGCGAGCAGCCCTCAAACTCCGGTTTATTTGGTTTTTCAACTCCCAAGGTTTACCCGCTACCACTGTTGCCAATCATAGCCGTGAGCTCTTACCTCACATTTTCACCCTTACCTTGCCGCAAGCGGAAAGGCGGTATAGTTTTCTGTGGCACTTTCTGTCCCTACCCGAAAGTAGAGCCTTCCTGTTAGGAAGTGGGATGCTCTGTGTTGCCCGGACTTTCCTCTCCCCTTTCATTGCTGAAAGAGCAGCGATAGAACGACCTGTGGCACAAAGGTAATCAAATAAGTGACAAACTAGAGTAGAACTTCGGTGGCACCAAAGCCATATTTACTGTAGGAAGCATCGTGAAAACGCATGCCCGAAAAAGATAAAATAGCACGAACTTCTTGTTTTAAACGGCCATTCCCCACCCCGTGAATAACGATCAATTTACGGTAATGCTCATTTATTGATGTATCCAATGCCTGCTGAAAATGCCTCAACTGTATTTGAATGATCTGTGTATTACTCATTCCCGAATAATCATCCATTAATTCTTCGATGTGTAGATCGATCTCCATCTCCTGATTAGAACTATTCTTCGTATGTGGCTTAGACACTTTGTTATGTTTGATCTGCTGCTGCTTCTCAATAAATAATTTTGAAAGATCGATCTTATTGGCTTCAGGGGAGTCGAAAAAGAGTTCCTCACCAAATCTGGAGACATTTAAAATTAAAGCCTTTTCGGGGATGAATGTATTTTCAGTGAATGCATTCTCTTTATACAAACGAGCCTGCTTGATCTTGATGATCTCAGAAACAGGTGACATGTGTTCATATTCTTTTTGATCAAAAAACACCATATCCACCTTGATCGCTGAATGATCATCCAACTTTTTTTTGGCGATCGTCTCGATCAACTTCGACCCGAATGGCTTACTCTCCCCTTTTTCTAATAATTTATAACCTTTTGATGTTAGAACCGAAACAGCATACAATGTTTCATAAGGTGTATGATTGATCAGCCAAAGGTTAAAATCTGAATAGGCAATATTCTTGGGCTCTTCGGGAGAAATCGCCATATAAATTCCTTCACTTGATTTTTTACGTTCTGCCGAACGCGATATAACCGGTATATGCTCAACAATTGGTTCTTCTTTTTTCAAAACCTCCCGGGGTGCACTTTCGTCAAATATGGCAACGAGCTCTGTGATAGGAAATGGTATTTCAAAGCCATCTTCAATGGTAACTCCTAATGTGTACTTATTGATGATACGGCTGATCGTACCTTCTCCCTTCTCATTTAAGAACCGAACTTTATCACCAATATTGAATTTCATGCTGCAAAGCTAATGATTTATAGCACAATTTCTAAAGCTCCATTCGTTGACACATCGTAATATTTCTGTCCCGACTGCTCACATTGCTCTATCCATTGCTTCAACTGCTTACGGCTGTTTGAAGAATCGAATATGATCGAATCCACATCAAATAATTGTTGCAAGTCATTAATATCAATAGAAGGGTCGTGTGAGAGCAGCAAATAATTCAGTTTTATTTTTTCTTTTTGTTTATCAGCAACTTCAAAAACTGACCAATTATCATCAAGCACAAAAAGTTGTTTGTGATCAAATTGAAAAAGATCGTTCTTTATTCTCAATCGTTCATTTGAATAATCAGCGTTGACCATTGTATTCTTATCCAAACCCAGGTCCCACCAATTGTGCTTCACATGAAATAACATACGGCTATCATTTTTGATAAATGATGTGTCTGCAAAAAACACGTTTGATTTCCCATCAATAAAGTCTATTGCTGTAGTATTTGGAATATTATACACCACAATCCTCTTTTGCTCATACTCCTTTTTTTGTTCAAAGAGCTGAATGCCAAGAACAATTATAACAGCAGAGAGCGCCAAAAGAAGATAATTGTATTTCCTTTGTATAAAATAAAAGACAATAAGAATGATGGCTCCGTAGATCAGCCATGTTTCCATGACACTGATCGAAATTCCCTGTAAAAGTGAAAATGGAAGCAACTCTACCCACTCTACCGAACCATTCAGAAAAGTGATGGACCAGCTGAAAGCAATTGCTAAATAGGAACTGAGCACAGAAAATTTAGCAAAAAGGAACACCGCTATTCCCAAGTAAATAATAATTGTAGAAATAGGAATTACGATCAAGTTGGATAAGAGAAAATAATTAGGAAACTGATGAAAATAATGTAAGCCCAAAGGAAACGTTGCTATTTGTGCAGCAATAGAAACGGCTGAAATTTTCCATATCTGATCTCCTAACCAGTTGTCAAATTCAAACCATTGATAGATCTTGGGCTGAAGAAAAACAATACCGATTACAGCCAGATAAGACAATTGAAAACCTACTTCCATGATCAAATAAGGCTCAATGATCAACAAAAGAAAAGCAGATGCGGCAAGTGTATTATAGATATTTGTATAACGGTTGAAGGAGCGCGCAATAATGATGAAGCTAAACATGGTAGCTGCCCTTAACACTGATGGCGACAAACCTGTAATGGCCGAATATAACCAAAGTAAAACAAGCAAAATTATAGCTTTTATAATTGCGCCATATTTTATCTTATCTAAAAAGAACAAGAACCAATTAAATACCATATATACAATTGCCACATGCAATCCAGATACAGAAAGAACATGCAAGGCACCTGTACTGGAATAGGCTGAGATTATATCCTGATCCAGTTTGTCTTCATAACCCAAAAGAAGTGCTGCACCTACTGCATATTCAGCACCTTCTACATGATTATCTTTCAGTACTTGTAATAAGCGATCACGAAAACCGATCGCCATTGAAAGCAACCCATTTCCATGTCCACCTGATTGTATGATCCACTGATCTGACCTCAAATAGGTTTGGTGATTTATGTTATGAAAAGACAGGAATCTTTTATAATTGAACTCTCCAGGATTTTGTGGAGCAGGAATTTCTTTGAATACGGGACTAAACAATAATTTATCACCATACTTTAAAGCCAATGAGGCGCTATCTTTCTGAATATAAACAAGCGCATGTCCAATCACTTTTCTCCATGCATCTCCTGTTTTAACAGCCTCTATCTCCACTTCCACTTTCAAACTTTTTTCCTTTTCAACAGAAGGTTTACATATAACGGCAGAGACCATCGAATGGGATGCTAAATGCGATGAGAAATGTAAAGGACTATTAATCTCGGTTTTAAATAATGTAAGTTGATAACCCAATAAAAACAAAAGTGGATAAACCATTATTCCGAACCACCAGGCTTTTTTATAAGACAAACTAAACTTTTGGATCCATACGATAGCAGCGATCAGCACAACTAAAATGCAGATCAATAAGATAGAATAACTACTAAAAAAAGGGAAATAGACAGCAGCGATAATACCTGCTATGAAGAGGAGTAGTAAACGAACAAGTGGAGCTTCTTTCCAACTATTCATATACTATTGAGTATAAAAAAGGGAGCGTATATTTTTTATACACTCCCTATAAAAAGTTCATTATTTCTTTGTTTTCTCTGTACCGGTAAACTCGTATCGTTTTTTCTCAACACCTTTTTTAGTAAGCGTTACAATACCTTCAATATCGTAATTGATCACCGTTGCTTCCCATTTAAAGTCATTTCCTTCTTCGGAATAAAGTGCTTCAAAAGTAACCATGTGCATTTCGGTTTCATCTTCAGTGTAGGTTGAATCCAATGTAACAGTGTACACCATTGGTGGAGCGGCTATTTTTTCATACATCAGATCGGCTTCCACCTTTCCAGACTTAATAAACATTTGTGTAGGCTGTGCTTTTCCGCGTCCGGCAGCTTTTATTTCATA
>JAEUTU010000014.1 GCA_016786925.1 Bacteroidia bacterium | reverse complement strand
AAGAGGTTGTTGGAGTGGAGCCATCCAAAGTATAGTAAATAGAAACACCGGCATCAGGAGAAGAGATCGTCACCGTTTGAGCACTTGAATAAAAACCGGCATTAACGCTCATGGACGGCTTTGTGGCATAGTTCTGTTTGGCATTTACATTCGAAGCATTGGGAGTTGGTGTTGTAAAAACACCCCATGTTGTTGCGCCATCTGTTATTCTTCCTCTCGAATGATTACTCTGTGTTGGAATCAATGTCATTGAATCAATAATTGCTCCTGAGGCATCAGCAAAGACGATCGCTTCCGGTTGAGTTTGAGTTAATTTAAAACTAGTATGTATATTCCCTCCATTCACAACATCTCTGCCAGATGCCCAAATACGGACAAAACCATTCGCTGGAATAGAAACACCTGCAGGAATAGCCCATTTCGTGGGATTTGTTTTTTTATCACTCAAATAAAAACCGGTCAATGTTACGGTTGAAGAAGATGAATTGTATAATTCTATCCAATCGGGAGTATCTCCAAAATCATCTGTTGTTGTAGAGACATTTGAGCAGGAATATTCATTAATAAGCACTTGAGCATTAGCAACAAATGCTTTACAAAAAAAGAAAAATAAGAATGTGAAAAATATTTTTGTAAGAAAGGATCTCATGGGTGTAGGTTAATTGCATAGCTAATTTAAACTATTAAAAACTAGTTAACAATGATTTAACAATATTTTTTATGAAATAATTAGCTTTCGAAGGACTAAAATCCAAAAAGATGACCACTTACACCTCTCTGATTGAATTCGAGTGAAGGAGCAGGAATTTTAATAAATCCAATAGTATTGAATAGTGTTTTCAAAAATTTCGACTTGGTTTTTATACGCGTTAGGTCTGCATCTAAGGATAAATAAAACTGTCTGTATCTATCAAAATTGATCTGAGCACCATTTTGATCAATATAAGAAGGATTAAAATTCCCACCCGTCATACCATTAGCACCATAGCCAATTGCCACATTTAACCAGGCCGGGAATCGGGTATCCTTACTCATAAATGAAGCCAGATTAAAAGAGAGCCAATAGGTTTGTCCATTATAATCTTTTAAAATATTTTCTGCAGTCGTTTTTCCAAGTAAATTGGGACGATAGGCGGCATATTCGCTTTTCTGAAAAGAAAATTTAAGAGTAATACGTTGCTCATCCCAAGCCAATTCTTGTCCAACTACTAAAAACGAGCCCGCTGTATTGGCCGCAAAATCGCCCACTGAAAATCCCCATTCGGTGGAATATCCATCTAATATTTCGATCGTACTTTGATATAAAGAACCTAACATCCCACCATACCAAATTGCTTTTTTCCGATTAACTCCACACCATTTTAACATGCCTATCCCTACCTTACCAATGTAATAAGAAGTGGTTGCATGTCCCACTTTATCCATCTGTAGCCATTCTCTGTTATCATCAAAAAAATGGAAAGAAGAACGGGGATAATTTTTATACCACAATTCATTTAATCCAACAAGTGAACCCGCATACAGAACAGCTTCGGTTGATCCAACAATAGCCATGCGTTTGGGACTATAAAGGCTGGATGGACATTGTAATTTAATAATTTTTAAAGAGTCTGAAGGAGCCTGAATTGAATGCTGCTGGCGATATACTTCAGTAGAATCTTTTATAACATTATAAAGGCTCAAGCTGTCCAATTGCGAATAGATTCTACAATTGAAAAGCAAAGTAAAAAGAAACGAAAGGAAAATATATCTGCTTGCTGAAAACACAGCTAAAGATAATAAGTATTGATTGATTATTCCAATCTAAAATAATTTAAAGCAGTCTGATCTACTAAGTGAACGTCTTTATAATAAAACTTCAAGATATCTTTATAGCTATAGTTCAATTTCGCCATTTTCATCGCACCTTCCTGACACAATCCTACTCCGTGACCATAACCTTTGCCATTAAATACGATCATATCCCCTTTTTGCTCCACAGAAAAATAAGTAGATTTTAATTGAAAATCGGCACGAATTGTTTTCAATGGAATTCGAAGTTCCTTATCGATGAAATAGACTTGCCGGCCATTCGGCTGTGCAAATGTTGTCGCATTACTCATCAACAAACTATCATCCACAGGGTATTTGTGCTTTAATTGCAAATATGACTTCCAATCTTCCATAGGGATACTTCTCTGCCATTTGGCATGTGATTGAGTTATGCAGAAAGTATCTTTTACAGATTTTAAATACGAAGTAGAAACAGCCCACACATCTTGAGAATTTACGGTTTGTCCACCACAGTTAGAATGAAAGGCTGCCGTGATCAAATTAAGGTCACTATCCACCACCACCATGCCACGTGTTTCAATGACACCTTTCCAAACATCCTCTTCTTTGTGTTTATTTAAATAAGCTTGACAATGAACATCATCACAAACCTGAAAACCTTCCAGCACGTGACGATTGATATGCGCTAGAAGATAAGTTCTGCAAAGGATCGCTTGCAGTTTATAATATTCTAAACTGGTGCGGGTACCCGATTCCGACTCCACAACCCCTGCAATATATTTTTCCTGATCAACTCTATTCACGATCAAGAATTGCTTTTTATTCTGACTCAATTCAACCGTTAAATGATTATCATAGCTTCTTACTTTGCTCTCCGGGATCACAGACTTGATCTTAAAACTAGCATCGTTCTCCTTTGCTTGCATCTTAATGGAGGAGTATTTTCCAATTGTTTTTTCAAATGTTTTTAGAAGAATAGAATCACCCTCAATAGTCATTTGAAATATGCCTGATGCATCCGACTCCGTTAATACATTTCCATCGCCATAAATGATATATGTACCATTCAAAGGAGAAAAGATAAACGAACTGATCACTTTCGTGGTTAAGATCCGGACATTCACTGTTGCTGCATAGCCTATATTCAATAGGAAAAGCAAAAAAACAAATAGTATAGTTTTTTTATTCACTGCTTATACTTTTAAATAACTTAACATTAATTCAGCTGTTTTTCTGGATGCACCTGCTCCGCCTAGTTTCATTTTCAATTCCGCATACGATCGGATCATCTCTTCTCTAGAGTTTCCTTCCAACAACTTATCCAGCTCTAACTTTAAATTCATCTCATTCAATTCATCTTGGATCAATTCTTTTACGATCTCTTTGTCCATGATCAGATTCACCAATGAAATAAATTTCACTTTTATCAACTGTCGTGCGATCAAGTATGAAACTTTTCCTCCTTTATAACACACTACCTCCGGGACTCCAAACAATGCTGTTTCTAACGTTGCTGTTCCTGAAGTAACCAAGGCTGCTTTTGATTGCTTCAGCAACTGATATGTTTTTCCAAAAATCAATGGAATGTCGAAACCCGCGAGGAACGGTGAATAAAATTCTTTTGGTAACGAAGGTGCTCCTGCAATTACAAATTGATAATTGGGATAGTGCTTCTTCATTGAAAGCATCAAAGGAAGCATCACTGAAACCTCCTGTTTTCTACTTCCGGGAAGAATAGCAATGACAGGTTTCCCTTCCGGCAATTCCAGTTGCATGGACGATGAGAAATTCTCTACGGCATCCAATAAAGGATGTCCAACAAAATCCACTTCATAATCAAAGCGTTTATAGAAATCTTTTTCGAAAGGAAGAATGACGAACATTCTATCTACGATCATTTTTATTTTATGAACGCGCGATTGTTTCCATGCCCATATTTGTGGAGAGATGTAATAAAACACCTTTATTCCATTTGCCTTTGCAAATTCAGCGATACGCAGATTAAAACCCGGATAATCGATCAGGATCAACACATCGGGTTTATTTTGAAGAATATCTTTTTTGCAAAAATCAATGTTTCGCAAGATCGTTCGGATATTCATCAACACCTCCGTAAACCCCATAAAAGCAAGATCACGGTAATGTTTTACCAAATGAGCTCCTTGAGCCTCCATCAGATCTCCTCCCCAAGCTCTGAAATGAGCATCCTTATCCAATGCTTTTAATTCCCGCATAAGATTGGAAGCATGAAGATCCCCTGAAGCTTCTCCTGATATGATATAATATTTCATTTACTGCTCAGTAAAAAATTTAAGAAAAACAACCAATGCGGCCCATACAAATGTTGCTGCTATCACGCCTTTTGTAGCATTGTATTTTTCTTTATTGATAAACAAATAAAACGGCACCAGATTGGTTAGCACACAAAGTGTGATCAATTGAGTGTAAGTTTGCCCCATTTGCAGATATCTGATAAACTCACCTTTTGTCATGTAGGAATAATTAATCAAATAGTAGCCGAGTAAAGCAATAATAGGGGGAAGTAATCCCGCAATAAACCCAACATAAAACTTATCCCAAATAAAATTTTTCATCGCTTTTTAAAATTTCCACTTATTAATTGTATTGATCGCTTTATGAGCAGTCATATCAAACTGAGTTGGAACAATTGAAACATAGTTGTTATCTAAAGCCCAAACATCTGTATCCTTACTGCCTTCATCATAATTTTCAAATTTTCCGGTAAGCCAGAAATAACTTTTACCACTTGGATCTTTTCGCTCATCCAGCTCTTCTATCCAATTCGCTCGCGCTTGTCGGCATACTTTTATTCCCTTGATATGCTCATGTTTCAAATTGGGAATGTTTACATTCAAACAAACATCCTTAGGCATTTTATTGGATAACACATTTTTCACTATGCGTTGCACGATCTTTTTGGAAGCAGTAAAATCTGCATCAATAGAATGATCGCATAAAGAGAAACCAATAGATGGAATACCTTCGATCGCTCCTTCTACTGCAGCAGACATTGTCCCTGAATAGATCACATTGATGGACATATTGGAACCATGATTGATGCCCGACAAACAAATATCAGGCTTGCGGGGCAAGATCTTATTCACCGCTATCTTTACACAGTCAACAGGGGTTCCCGTACAACTATATTCTTCTTTTACTCCATAAATATTTACTTTATTGATCCGTAATGTAGAATTGATCGTGATAGCATGTCCCATACCTGATTGTGGTTTATCTGGAGCCACCACAACAACATCCCCCAATGATCGAACCACCTCAATCATTGCAGCAATACCAGGTGCTGTAATGCCATCATCATTTGTAATGAGTATTAAAGGTTTATTCTTTGCCATGTAACAAAATTAACCCTAAAGCAAGCACTAACTTCTTCTAAAAACAAAAGACATTCACAGTCCATTGTTCATAAAAGTGAATTAAAATCCGATAAATTCATCATAAACAATAACACAATGCCCATCAAACAAATAATTTAATAAATTTGTCAAACAAAAGATCAAATCTGTTTGTTACTGATACATGAAGCATTTTATAATCCCTGATTTTTACAAAAGTCCAATCATTTCTAAAGTAAAAGAGATCCGTAAGGTCAATGATCCACGAAAAAAAGATTACTCTCCTACTCTACTTGATTTTGGTCCTGTAAAATTTTACATAGCGAGACATTTTGGTTTCTGCTACGGTGTTGAACATGCTATTGAAACAGCCTATAAAGCAATTGAAGAGAATGAGGGAAAACGGATCTTCTTGTTGAGCCAAATGATACACAATCCGGAAGTAAATAATGACCTCTTGAAGCGTGGAGTAAAGTTCCTAATGGATACATCAGGAAATCAAATCATTCCATTCGAAGATCTTACTCCAAATGATATTGTAGTGATCCCTGCATTCGGAACAACATTGGAAATTGAAAAAAAATTAAACAACATCGGCATAGAGGTTAGAAAATACGATACCACCTGCCCTTTCGTGGAGCGTGTCTGGAAAAAATCAGAAAAACTCGGACAGGAAAGTTATAGCATTATTATTCACGGAAAGTATAACCATGAAGAAACCCGTGCCACATTCTCGAGAAGTGAAAAAGATGCTCCGGCTATCGTTGTAAAGAATATTGAAGAATCAAAAATAATTGGAGAATACATTTTAGGGAATGTATCTCATGAAGATTTTGAAAGTAAATTTAAAGGCCGGTATTCCGAGAACTTTGACCCTAAGATGCATTTATCACGCGTGGGTGTCATCAATCAAACAACGATGCTTGCCACTGAAACACAGGAAATAGCCGATTATTTCAAAAGGATCATGATCGAAAAATATGGAGAAGCGAATATAAAAGATCATTTTGCCGATACCCGGGATACTTTGTGCTATGCAACCAATGAAAATCAGGAGGCAACTTATGCCTTATTAAAAACAGATGCGAACCTGGCTATTGTTGTTGGTGGATACAACAGCTCCAACACTTCACATATAGTAGAGCTATGTGAGGAAAAATTACCAACCTACTTTATTTCATCCGCAGCTGAAATTGTTTCGCAAAGACGCATCAATCATTTTGATTTTAAAAATCATGAACATTTGGTAAGTGACAATTACCTTCCGGAAAATACGGAGGTTAAAATAATTCTTACAAGTGGTGCATCTTGTCCTGACTCAGTAATAGACAGTGTTTTGCAGAAGATATTATCCTATTATCCTAACGCTAAAAGCATAGAGCAGGTTTTGGCCGAGCTAAACTAAAAGGCTTATTTACTTCTTTTTAAAGCAAGCATTTTCAAGGCCGTAACTGCCGCCTCATCACCTTTGTTACCATGTTTTCCGCCAGCTCTATCCTGCGCCTGTTGTAATGTATTTGGAGTTAGCACTCCGAAGATCACCGGTTTATTATACTTTAAACTCACATTGGTAACACCATGTGCAACAGCATCGCAAATGAAATCAAAATGGCGTGTTTCGCCTTGAATAACACAACCAATAGTGATCACAGCATCAATTGACGGATCTTCGCACATTAATTGCGCACCAAACGTTAATTCAAAACTTCCAGGAACATATTTAACCACAATATCATTCTCCACCACTCCATTTTCTAATAGTGTTTTAATTGCACCATCTCTTAATGCTCCAGTGATATCAATATTCCATTCGGCAACAACAATCCCTATGCGCATTCCTGCTCCATTAGGAATGTTTGTGTGGTTAAAATCCGATAAATTCTTTAGTGATGATGACATATGAAAAGGATCAAAAATTAAATTAAAAATAAAAGGTGAATCTGTTAAAATTCACCTTTCAAAATATCTTATACATTATTCTATTAGAGATTTCCTAATACTTTTGCACGAGCAATATATTTCTCCATCTCTCTACCTTCAGCTGTTTCTGAAAATTCAGTTTTAATTCGCTCATACAATTTTACTGCATCTGCATAGTTCCCTTTTTCTTCGTTTGCCAAAGCCGCTTTTTTCAAATAAATCGGAGTTGTAAACTTGTTCCCATTTTGCTCAGCTGCTTTTAAATAGAATGTGATCGCCTCATCCGTTCTGCCTAATTCCATGTTTGCATCACCGATTGCACCGGTAGCAACAGGAGCTACGATCTGATCTTTACCATCAAATGCTTGTAAATGCTCAATCGCATCCTCAAACTGACCTTTTTTCAAATAAGAGATCCCTAAATAATATTCAGCAAGATTGCCTGAAGGCGTAATACCATATTCTTCTACGATTTGAGCAAAACCCAATGCGATACCATCGCCATTGATCGCTTTATCCAAAGAATCTTGTTCAAAAAATTGTTCTGCTTTGAACATTTCAGCTTGTGCTTTGGTCTCTTCACCTGCGACATACCAATATTTATATGCAAAATAACCACCTACCAATGCAACAATAGCACCGGCAATGATCATTAAGCTTTTTTTATTTTGTTCAATATAAAGCTCTGTTTTACCTAAAGCATTTTCAACATCAACAATTGGTTCGTCTTTTGTTTCTTTTGACATAACTTATTAAAATATTTTTTAGAACGTGCAAAAATAAGTTTTTTTTGGAATATCTGTAATTAATTCTGAACAATCTGCATTTTCGTCTTTTTTTTAGCTAATTTTACAGCAAAGCAGAGCATTTCTATGCATTTAAAGAACATTTCCCTTATTAATTTCAAAAACTACTCCGAAACCTCACTCAATTTTAGCAATCAGATCAATTGCTTTACCGGTGACAATGGAGAAGGGAAAACAAATATTCTTGATGCTATCCACTATCTTTCTTTCTGTAAAAGTTTTTTTAATCCGATCGATAGCCAAAATATACTTCATCAAGCTCCTTTTTTTGTCATTCAAGGCACATTTGAAAACGAAGAGACTCAAGAAGAGGTCTATTGTGGTCAGAAACGGAATCAGAAGAAACAATTTAAAAGAAATAAGAAGGAATATCAACGTCTTGCTGACCATATAGGACTATTCCCTCTTGTGATGATCTCACCTTCTGATTCAGAATTGATCACAGAAGGCAGTGAAAGCCGAAGAAAATTTCTCGATAGTGTTATCTCTCAATTTGATAAAGATTATCTAGAAAACCTGATCAACTATAACAAAGTGCTGTCGCAACGCAATGCGCTTCTAAAACATTTTGCCCATAAAAGCTCGTTCGACAAAGGTTCGCTGGAAATATGGGACATGCAACTGGTTGAGTTAGGACAAAAAGTATATGAAACCCGTAAAAAATTCATTGACGCTTTTTTGCCTATTTTTCAAAAATATTATGAGCTGATATCAGGAGGGAAAGAGACCGTTAACATTGGCTATAACTCCCATCTAAACAATGGTGATTATGCCGTTATTTTGGATGCCGCATTGAACAAAGACAGACTATTAGAATATACAACAGTCGGTATCCATAAAGATGATCTGGAATTTAAGTTGAGCGACTTCCCTATCAAAAAATATGCTTCACAGGGTCAGCAAAAATCATTCTTAATTGCCCTGAAACTAGGCCAATATGAATACATTAAGCATATAAAAAAAACAAACCCGATTCTGCTGCTGGATGATATCTATGATAAGTTAGATGACAACCGGGTGCGGCAGTTAATGGAACTAGTGAGTCACAAAGATTTTGGACAGCTTTTCATAACCGATACGCATCCCAACAGACTCGCTGAATTATTTAAACATACAGCAGCTGATCATAAAATTTTTCAGGTAAAAAACGGACAAGCGTCAGAAATATAAACTTTAAAAATTGAGTAAACATAACGAACATAGTATCAAAGAGGTGATCGAGCAAATGCTCAAAGCATATCGATTGGACGACCGTATGGCTGAAAAACGCTTAATATCGGCCTGGGATAATGTCATGGGTCTGATGATCGCCAAACACACCAAAGAGATCTATATCAACAATAAACAACTTTATGTAACACTTGATTCGTCTGCACTTCGAAATGAGCTATCCATGGCTCGATCAAAGATCATCAAAATGCTCAATGAGTCAGTAGGATCCGAAGTGATCAATGAAATAATTCTTAAATGATTACGGAAATGAAAAAAACAGCAACTTCAATATTATTCTTTTTGACCGGGCTTTCTGTCTTTTCTCAAACAGATTCGGCAATTATTAAATCTCTATTTAATGAAGCATTGACTAATGGCAAAAGCTATCAAAACTTGGAATATCTCTGCAAAAAGATCGGAGGACGTTTAGCAGGATCTCCCCAAGCGCAACAAGCAGTGGAATGGACCTTTAAAGCCATGAAAGAGGCCGGTGCCGACACCGTATATCTTCAAGAATGCATGGTTCCGCATTGGGTGCGTGGAGAAAAAGAAATTGCCAAAGTGATCACTTCCAATGCGAAAAGTTTCAAAACTGTAAACATTTGTGCATTAGGTGGATCGATTGCTACCCCTGCAGAAGGAATAACAGCAGGGGTTGTGGAAGCAAAAGGAATAGATGATCTGAAGAAATTAGGAAAAGAGAACATACAAGGGAAGATCGTGTTTTATAATGAACCGATGGATCCAACTTTCATCGGTACATTTCATGCCTACGGCAAAGCAGTCATGCAACGCTGGGCTGGCGCCAAAGAAGCTGCAAAATATGGTGCTGTTGGTGTTGTTGTCCGTTCCATGACCCTAGCACATGACGACAATCCACATACAGGTGTAATGAGTTATAACGATAGCATCACCAAAATACCGGCTTGTGCAATCAGCACCAATGGAGCCGATTGGTTAAGCAATTATATCAAAACAGATAAAGAAGCAAAGTTCTATTTCAAAATGAACTGCCAAACACTTCCCGAAGAAAAATCATACAACGTTATTGCTGAGATCTATGGTAGTTCGAAAAAAGATCAGATCATCACAGTTGGTGGCCACCTGGATGCTTGGGATAATGGCGAGGGTGCACACGATGATGGAGCCGGGATCGTTCAAAGCATTGAAGTGATCAGAATGTATAAAGCACTCGGCTTGAAACCTAAATGCACCATCAGAGCGGTAGCATTTATGAATGAAGAGAATGGTGGAAGAGGCGGAAAAAAATATGCCGAACAAGCTAAACTAAAAAATGAAAAGCACCTGGCTGCAATCGAATCTGATGCTGGGGGATTTACTCCGAGAGGATTTAGCAGTACCATGAGTGAACAGCAAAAAAACAAATTAAAAAGTTGGAGAAAATTACTGGAGCCATATGGCTTACACGACTTTGAGCATAATGGTGGTGGTGCCGACATTGAACCTCTAAATGAAACTTTGGGCACACCCATCCTTGAACTGATGCCTGATTCTCAACGCTATTTTGATTATCATCACACAGCTATTGACACATTTGAAGCGATCAACAAACGCGAATTAGAGCTAGGAGGCGCCTCAATGGCCGCTTTGATATGGCTAATTTCTGAGAATGGGCTATAATGAACTTTAAACTAACTGCTGATTTTAAACCGACCGGTGACCAACCCACTGCCATCAAGCAATTGGTAGAAGGTGTCAACGCGCATGTTCCTGCACAAACATTATTGGGTGTAACGGGATCAGGAAAAACATTTACAATTGCGAATGTTATTGAACAAGTTCAAAAACCTACACTGATCTTAAGCCATAATAAAACATTGGCAGCCCAATTATATGGAGAGTTTAAGCAATTCTTCCCCAATAATGCTGTTGAGTATTTTGTAAGTTATTACGATTACTACCAGCCGGAAGCTTTTATACCTAGTACGAATACGTACATCGAAAAAGATCTATCCATCAACGATGAGATCGAGAAATTACGCTTGAGTGCTACATCTGCCCTACTCTCCGGAAGAAGAGATGTGATCGTTGTATCATCCGTTTCCTGCATCTACGGCATTGGAAATCCAATGGAATTCAGAGAAAATGTCATCCATATCAAAAAGGGTGATATCATTTCCAGAAATAAATTCTTACATCGTTTAGTCGAAAGTTTATACTCCAGAACAACAGAAGATTTTTTGAGAGGAAATTTCAGAGTAAAAGGTGACACGGTTGATATTAACCTTGCCTATGCCGACTATTCTCTGAGAGTAACATTTTGGGATGATGAGATCGAAGGAATCGAATATTTTGAAACATCCACAGGCAAGAGTTTTGAAAAACTTGATAGCGCTGTTATTTATCCCGCCAACATATTTGT
>JAEUTU010000130.1 GCA_016786925.1 Bacteroidia bacterium | reverse complement strand
GTTAACACCTGTTACCCCTGTTCCATTGTTTCCTTTGGCACCAACTGTTCCACTCACATGTGTTCCATGTGATTGAGAAGGTACATTATCGGTATTGTTTTGTGTGTACCAGCCATCATAATCATCTACATAACCATTGTTATCATCGTCAATGCTATTATTCGGGATCTCATCTCTGTTCTTCCAGAAGTTAAGGTCTTGCTGATTCAGATCAAATCCTCCATCTACCACTGCTACAACAATGGTGTCGCCTTGTGTTGTTAATCCTCCTGTTGTAATATCCCAGGCTTCAACAGCATCAATATCAGCATCGGGTGTTCCACCACTTTGTCCGGTATTGTTCATGTCCCACATCACACCAAATTGGGTGTCATTTGGAATTACACGCTCAGTGAATGTATGATTGAACTGTGCAATGCTTACCAATGAATGCTGCTTCACAATGGAGAGCATCTTATTCTGATCGATCGCTTGTTCATTAAAATGAAGTAAATAGATATTCATCGACTTTGAAAGTGGCTCAACGACTTTCAAATTGGTGGAAATGCCATTGATGGCAGATAATTCATTACACAACTGTCCCGGCTCAACACCGGCCTTTAACAGCACGATCAGGTCACCCGGCTGAACATTAGTTGATTGTGCAAAAGCTGTGGCTACAGAAAGCACATAAACGGAAAATATACTGAATAGAATTTTTTTCATGGTAAACTATATTTCTATAAAATTACGATATAAATCTGTATTTTGCAATACGATTCAGGTTCATGTCAGAAAAGAATTTTACCATCTATAAATCATCTGCCGGCTCGGGCAAGACCTTTACCTTGGTAAAGGAGTATTTGGCATTGGCATTGAACGATCCGAATGATCCTCCTCAAGCCTATAAACATATTTTGGCGATCACCTTCACCAACAAGGCCGCCAATGAAATGAAAGAAAGGATCATCAAAGCACTGAAAGAACTGTCGGCCGATGATCATTCTACTATCAGTGGAGGAAGTAAAACCTTGCTGAACATTTTAAAAGAACATAAAAAACTAAATACACCCACTCCACTCACAGATACGATCATTCGTGAACGTGCAAAAAGAGTATTGAGTTCTATTTTGCATAACTATTCCGATTTTGCGATCGGAACGATTGATAGCTTTGTTCATAAGGTGGTTCGCACCTTCGCCTTCGATCTGAAGATACCCATGAGTTTTGATATTGAGATGGATGATGATAAATTATTAACTCAAGCCATTGACCTCTTGATCGCTCAAACCGGCAGCAACGAACAACTCACTAAAGTACTGATCGAATTTACGGAGAACAAAGCAGATGATGAAAAGAGTTGGCACATTGAGAACGATCTGAAAGAATTTGCAAAGAACTTACTGACCGAAGAAGGCACCATCTACATTGAAAAATTAAAAGAGCTAAGCATCGATGATTTTTTTAAGATCAAAGAAACATTAAATGCTTCGATCAAACAATTTGAAAATGAACTTTCCGGACTTGGGAAAAAGGCTATTGAATTAATTGTTAAAGCAGGTTTAACATCAAAAGAATTTTATCAGAGTGATAAAGGGATCTATAAATACTTTGAACGCTTATCTAAAAAAGATATAAGTAAGATCGCCCCCAATTCCTATGTTAAAACAACTGTTGGAGAAGATAAATGGCCCGGAGGAAAAGTATCAAAAGAAAATATCGCTGCGATTGAGTCGATAAAGTCGCAATTACTCGACCTATTTAACTCGATACAGATCATCAAAGAAAACAGACACTCAGAATATATTCTTTTCCAACTCATCAATAGAAATATCTATTCATTAGCCGTATTGAATGAGATCGAGAAGTTGATGATGGAATACAAAGCAGAGAATAATATTTTACACATTTCGGAATTCAATAAAATGATCGCGAAGATCGTGTTAAATGAGCCTATTCCATTTATCTATGAACGATTGGGTGAGCGTTACAACAACTACCTGATCGATGAGTTTCAGGATACCTCTGTTCTGCAGTTTCAAAATCTATTGCCACTGATTGACAATTCATTGGCAAGCGGACATTTCACCATGCTTGTAGGCGATGGAAAACAGGCCATTTACCGCTGGCGTGGTGGTGAGGTAGAACAATTTGCAGTGCTTCCAAAAGTATTTGCACATAATGATAATCCTTTGGTGCTGGAGCGGGAAGCTGCTTTGGAAAGAAATCATAATCCACAAGTATTAAAGAACAATTTCAGAAGTAAACGGGAGATCATTGAATTCAACAACGACCTATTCCGTATTCTATCCGGAAAGCTGAATGCCAAATACCAGAGCATTTACAATGACTTGGAACAAGGATTTAATCCTGAAAATAAAGGTGGATTTGTACAAGTAGAATTCATTGAACAACAAAAAGAGGAATTCAAAGAATACAATAAACAACGTACATTGGAGCTGATCCATGAATTACAAAAGGACAACTACCAGCTAAAAGACATTGCTGTTCTGGTGCGTAAAAACACCGATGGCAGCGAGATCGCCAATTACTTAACAGAACGCGGGATTGAGGTGATCTCCTCCGATTCATTGTTATTGAACAAATCGACCGAGATCAATTTCATCTATTCACTTTTAAAATACCTGGCCAACAATGCAGATATCATTGTGCATGCCGAAATTGTAGAATACCTGATCGCGAAGAAATATATCATTGACCAGGATCTGAACAGCTTGATAAAAGAGAAAGCCAGTAAAGAGATGAATATGCTGATACAATCAGTAGCTCCTGAATTCAATTACCATCAGTTGGCCAAGATCCCCGTATATGAATTGTGCGAAACACTGATCCGTTTGTTCCGCTTAAATGAAAAACCGAATGCTTATATCCAATTCTTTTTAGATGAAGTATTGAACTACACACTTAAAAAGAACAACAACCTGAACGACTTTTTAGAATACTGGTCGGAGAAAAAAGACAAAGTATCACTCATTGTTCCGCAGGGTATCAATGCTGTCCGTATCATGAGCATTCACCGTTCGAAAGGATTGGAATTTCCGGTAGTGATCCTCCCTTTCTCGCATGCGCAAGTAAAAAAAGGAAAAGACAATCTGTGGATCGATCTGGAAAATGAGAAACTAAACAACTTACCATCTGCGATCGTTCCTACGAGCAAAGACCTGTTGGAGACTCCTTTTGCGGAGCTATACGAAGAAGAAGAGAATAAGACATTGCTTGACAGTTTAAATGTATTGTATGTGGCGCTTACCCGTCCGGAAGAACGATTGTATATTTTAACAGGCAAACAGTCGGCACCAAAAGACAAGATCAACTCTGTGACAGATATTTTCAGTTATTATTACACAATAAAAGAGCAACTGAATCCCGGACAGAATATCTATACCTTTGGTGAGGCACAAGCACATGAGCAAAAACATGAAAGTGCTCCTTCTAATAACTTTGAATTAAAAAGCTTTAATTCCAACCAATGGCGTGATGCTATTAAAATGCGAACAGCCGCACCAAGTATCTGGAATACCACTATCTCGGAAACAAAAAAAGATCATGGAGTGATGGTGCATACCGCATTGTCAAGGATCATTTCTATCGATGATATACTAACGGCTGTTGAGAGTATGTTCCAGGAGGGTTTGATCGATCAGGAAGAACAAAAAGAATTGCTTCAAACATTACCTACTCTACTTTCCAAACAAGAGCTAAAACCTTATTTTGAAAAAGGATTAATTGTAAAGAATGAAATGGAGATCATTACTGCCAGCGGAGAAATGTTCCGACCGGATAGGATTGTGATCAAAGACAAAACAGCAGCCATCATCGATTATAAAACAGGAGAAGAAAAACGGGAGCATAAACAACAGGTACAGGGTTATGCCGACCTTCTTCATCAAATGGGTTATACTGTCACGGAAAAGCTTTTGATCTATATTGAAAAAGAAAAGATCGTTTACGCCTAAACCACTCTTTTTCATCCACTTATCATCCTTAAAGACCATTCGACAAAATCATTTTGCAGGCTTAAGATTTTAGCCTAAATTCGCTACTCAAATTCTAAACAGACATGAATAAGAACATTTTAAAGATCTCTTCATTTGTTGCTATTACAGCATTGGTTGCTTGTGGTGGTGAAACAAAGCACGAAGAAACCAACAAACCTAAAAATACCGGGATCGATATTGCGAATATTGACAGTACCGTTCGTCCGGTTGATGACTTTTATCAATTTGTGAATGGAAACTGGACGAAAAACAATCCAATCCCTGAAACAGAAAGTCGTTGGGGAAGTTTCAACGAGTTAGATAAACAAAACAAAGCCAAACTAAAAGCAATTTTAGAAGAAGCTGCTGCTGATAAAGCGGCAAAACCGGGCAGTAACACTCAAAAGATCGGTGATTTCTATTCAGCAGCTATGGATTCTGTTAAATTGAATAAAGATGGTGCTGCTCCTTTAAAAGATGAGTTTGCAGCTATTGAGAATATTAAAACAACCGATGACTTGATCAAATTGGTATCACGCTGGCATACCATGGGTGTTAACCCTATGTTTGGCGGATATGTGGGTCAAGATCCAAAGATCTCTACTGAATACATCTTACAATACTACCAAGGTGGTATCGGATTACCTGATAGAGATTATTATACAAATAAAGATGAACGTACTTTAGGAATTCAGAAAGCCTACAAAGAGCATATTGCGAATATGTTCAAATTATTAGGTGATAAACCGGAAGTAGCTGAAAAGAATGCGAACGTTATTTTTGGAATTGAAACCAATTTTGCAAAAGCATCCATGACAAAAGTGGATATGCGTGATCCGGAAAAACAATACAACAAAAAAACACTTAAGGAATTAACGGAGCTTACTCCTGCTCTTAACTGGAATTTATACTTTGAAGGAATTGGTGCAAAAAACGTTGCTAACGTGATCATTGCACAACCTGATTTTTACAAAGAGTTAAACAAACAGTTAAAAGCAGTTTCGATCAACGACTGGAAAACATACTTGCGTTGGAACTTGATCGATGCTACTTCCAGCAAGTTAAGTGATGATCTTGTAAAAGAGCATTTTAATTTCTATGGTACTACTTTAATGGGAATCCCTGCAATGAAACCACGTTGGAAAACAGCGTTGGAAGCAACCGACAAAGCGTTGGGTGATGCATTAGGTCAATTATTCGTTCAAAAACACTTTACTGAAGAAAGTAAAAAACGTGTAAATGAAATGGTGGACAACCTTACTGCTGCTTACGAAGAGCGTATCAAAACTCGCGACTGGATGAGTGCGGAAACAAAAACAAAAGCAATCGAAAAGTTAAAGAAATTCACTCGTAAACTGGGTTATCCTGATAAATGGAAAGACTATTCATCTTTAGAGATCAATAGAAACTCATTCGTTCAAAACTTCTTAAATGCTAACAAATACGAGTTTGCATTGAACCTGGATAAGTTGGGTAAGCCAATTGATAAAACAGAGTGGTTAATGACTCCTCCAACGATCAATGCATATTACAATCCTCCAATGAATGAGATCGTATTCCCTGCAGGTATCATGCAACCGATCTTCTTTAATCCGGATGCTGACGATGCTGTTAACTACGGTGCAATGGGTGCGATCATCGGACACGAGTTCACTCATGGTTTTGATGATGAGGGATCACAGTTTGATGGTGATGGTAATTTAAAGAACTGGTGGACTGAAGAAGACAAAACCAAATTCAAAGCAAAAACAGATATCCTTGTGAAACAATTCAATTCGTATGTAGCGATCGACAGCATGCATGTGAATGGTGAATTAACATTAGGAGAAAACATTGCTGACTTAGGTGGTTTAACGATCTCTTACTATGCATTCAAGAAATCATTGGAAGGCAAACCGGCTCCTGAAAAAATTGATGGATTCACTGCAGAACAACGTTTCTTTATGGCGTGGGCTCAAGGATGGAGAGGCAATATGCGTCCGGAATACTTGAAAAACATGGTACAAACAAATCCTCATTCACCGGGTAACTTCCGTGGGAATGGTCCTTTAAGCAATATGCAGGAATTTTATGATGCATTTGGCGTGAAAGAAGGCGATAAAATGTACCGTCCGAAAGCTGAAAGAGCTGAGATCTGGTAAACGATACAATGCAATACAAAAAAAGCCTCCTGAAATTCAGGAGGCTTTTTTATTGAACCTTTGCTTTTATCGTTTCATATTCCTTCTCCTCTATTGCTTCCCAATTCTCAGCATACTCAAACAACATATCCTGTATGAAATTTCTGTCGGGCAGGATCTTTACTTCAAATTTGTTGATGACACATTTAGAGCCGATGATCTGTATCTCTTCCCACTCATTCATAGATGCTATCTTAAAATAAGACCGTTCATTCTTATATTTTCGGTATTGAGGAAATGTCATGTCCATATTAAAAATCAGGGCAATCAGCCGCTTTCTTTCTTCTTAGTTTTATCTTTTTGAACCAGTGTTTTTTCACACGAGTTGTCTTGTATACTTTTTTCTCTTTCTTTTCAGTAGATACTTCTTGCGTTTTTTCTTCTGAAGCAGCCACTACTCCTGAAGCCGGTTCCGTTCTCTGCACCTCTTTTTCTTTTACTACAATCGGAACATTCGTTGGAAGTACTTTTACCGGTTCCTCCTGCTTTGGCTCCGCAACAACAGCTGCTTTAGATTCAGCTTTCGCAGTTGATCTTTTGGTTGTGTTTTGAGTTTGCGAATGCTCAGCCACTTTTCCTGCCGTTTTATAGGCAAACAAATATTGATATTTAGGAGAACTGAAATTATTCAATTCTTTATTAGCAGCCTTTTTACTTGATTCAGGAATGTAAACACCCGAACTGTTCATCTTTTTTTTGCTGCTCCATGATGGACAAGCATCAGTAGCAGCCTGCTCTTTAGCTGATTGTGCTACGATCGAACTCATCGCAATGAACGATGATAAAACGGATAGATGGACTGCTTTTTTCATGTGTATTCTTTTGAGAATAACGTAACAATATTACCAATTAGTATTTTTATATTTACATTTTAATTGTAGATTCTTTATGCAGTCCTTCCTGGAAAAAACAGTCGATCACTTGTATGCGAAGCATGGCGATGCCATCAGCGACTTGTGCATTGTACTTCCTAACCGGAGGGCCGGATTGTTTTTAAAGACCTATTTCGCCAAAAAGCTGGACAAAACCTTTTTTGCGCCAACCATTTTTGCCACCGAAGATTTTGTAGCCTTATTATCGGAACTGCAAAATGCAGAAACCACGACACTTTTGTTTGAGCTTTACGAAACGGTGAAAGCTTGCAATAAGAACAACAGTGAAACATTTGATGAATTCAGCAAATGGGGACAAACATTGTTGAGCGATTTTAATGAGATCGACCGTTATCTGGTTGATCAC
This sequence comes from Bacteroidia bacterium, assembly GCA_016786925.1. Classification (GTDB taxonomy): domain Bacteria; phylum Bacteroidota; class Bacteroidia; order 2-12-FULL-35-15; family 2-12-FULL-35-15; genus 2-12-FULL-35-15. The sequence continues at coordinate 25,194 of JAEUTU010000130.1, read as the reverse complement.
AAACGCTTATTCGGCAACCTGAAAGACATCAAAGAGCTGGAAACCTGGTCGCTAAATGGCGAAGAACTCACCGATTTTCAAAAGCAATATCTTGATTTCTGGCAATTGCTGGGAACGTATTATGAAGATCTTCAAAAACGCTTGTTAGAAAAGCATCAGGCGTATCAAGGTTTAGCTTATAAAATAGTAGCTACTGATCCCGAAGTAAGAGTAAAAAAGCATCCTTGGAAGAAGATCATCTTTGCAGGCTTCAATGCGCTTAACAAAGCGGAAGAAGTGATCATAGAAAAACTGCTGGATGCTGGAATGGCGGAAATCATTTGGGATACCGACCATTATTATGCCGATGATAAAATCCAGGAAGCGGGTCGTTTTTACCGCAAACACGACACATCCGGCAAGTATAAAAAGAAAGCAGAAAACAATATTGACATAAAAGAAGACCTTCTGGGGACAGAAGCTAAAAACATTTCAGTAATTGGCGCAGCAAAAAACATTGCGCAAGCAAAAGTAGCAGGAAATATCATTTCAGATATTCAGCAACACTCTCCTAGTCTGCAAAACACAGCTCTGGTGCTCGCTGATGAAAATTTATTATTCCCTGTGCTGCATTCCTTACCGAAAGACCTGAAAGATATCAACGTAACAATGAGCTATCCGCTCAGAAATACGCCTATTGCAGGTTACTTCGATTTGATATTCAGTCTGCACGAAAATGCCAAAGCGATACAAGCAGGAAAAAGTAATTATAGCTTTTACCATGCCGATATCATTAAACTACTGGCACATCCTTATACGAATATAGCATTATACAAAAAGGAAGAACGCTTAAGTGCCAAACCGATCATAGAGCTGATACAAAAACGCAATATTGTTTTTGCATCACATGCTACCATCGAAAAACATTTAACGGAAGAGCAATTAGCTGCCTGGTCGATCATCAAACCGTTTTTTCAGCATTGGCAAAAGCCTTCAGATGCTATTCAATGCATGAATTATGTGATCGATGTTTTGAAAGATGGGATCATTGCTCAAACGGATAAAAAAGAGAACAATCTAACCAGCTTGGAATTAGAATATCTTTTTGCATTTACCAAGATATCTAAGCGTATTCAGTCGCTCATGGATGAGTACCATTCATCTATTGATACCATTAAAACACTCCGCAGTATTCTAAACTTGATCGTGAGAGGAACAGGATTACCGTTTTACGGTGAACCGCTGATGGGTCTGCAAGTGATGGGGATGTTGGAAACACGTACACTTGATTTTGAGAATGTGGTATTATTATCCTGTAATGAAGATATATTGCCATCGGCCAAAACAGTCAACTCTTTCATTCCATTTGAGTTAAAACGCTATTTCGGATTACCGACCTATAGTGATAAAGATGCGATCTTCTCTTATCATTTCTACCGCTTATTGCAAAGAGCAAAAAACATCTATTTGCTTTACAATACGGAGAGCGATGCTTTGGGTGGTGGTGAAAAAAGCCGTTTTGTTACACAGTTATTACATGAATTACCAAAGATAAATCCCAATGTGAAGATCAGCGAGCAATTGGTGAACATTCCTATTCTGGCTGACCTGGGCAATGAGATCATTATCCACAAAACACCGGAGATTATGGAACGTTTGGAGCTAATGGCAGATAAAGGCTTCTCCCCTTCTACTCTGAATAAATACAGGAATTGTTCTTTACAGTTTTATTTCCATTCCATTGCCAGATTAAAAGAAGTGGAAGAAGTAGAAGAAACGATTGGAGCCGATACACTCGGAAATGTAGTGCATGAAGTATTGGAACAATTATACACCCCATTCATTGGAAAGAATATATCAGCAGCAGACGTAAAAAGCATGTTGCCATTAACAGAAGAATTAACTTCTAGCAGCTTTGAAAAGCACTACAGCAAGGCGGAGATCAGCTATGGTAAGAATTTGCTGACCTATAAAGTCGCATTAAAATTCATCAATAACTTTTTGAAAGAAGAGATCGAAACAATTTCGGAAGCTTCTAAAAATTCAAAACCTTTATTCATAAAAGCATTAGAAGAGGAATTACACACTACGATCGACATTGGTAAACCCATAAAAATTCAAGGGAAAGCCGACAGGATAGATAATTTTGGAAGTCAGGTGCGCATCATCGACTATAAAACGGGACAAGCGGAAAATAAAGAACTACAAATAGAAGAATGGGAAGGATTGATCGACAATAGCGAGTTGGCGAAAAGTTTTCAGCTCTTGAGCTATGCGTATATGTATCAAAAAATGAATCCGCATATAAGCAATAATATATGCTCAGGCATTATCAGCTTCAGGAAATTAAGTGAAGGCTTAAAAACCGTTAAGATCCGGAAAGAAGACAAATTAAATGAGGAGCATCTGAATGAATTTGAACTCCAATTAAAAGCGATCCTTTCAGGCTTATTCAACAAGGAGAATCCATTCTTACAAACAACAGAAACAAGCAACTGCGAATATTGCAGTTTTAAAGGAATATGCGGGCGTTAAGCCGATCGTTTCTTATGTCGTTTGATCTTCCATTTTAATCCCATCCAACCACCTATATAAGCGCAAGGCAAGAACACGATCAAACTAATAACGATCATCCAGGTGGGATGCGGGATCGTAAATAAATTGATGGCACCCAGTCCCATCAAAATACCGCCAATATTGATGGCATGAGGAATGTGCTTTTCTTTAGCAATAAAAGTGGATGCCAATGCTCCAACAAAAGAGCCAATCGCATACGACAGGATGACCATAATAAAAACGATTGCTGGAGAAGAGCTGATATAAGCCCTGATCGCTTCCGGGTTGGTCACATCAATATCAATTGGAGGTGGGTACATTAAGTGGCCTAAGATCTGTATCAATTGCATGATCACAATAGCTGCGACCAAACCTATTACAATGGAAAATATATTGCGTATCATACATGTAAAAATAAAAAAAGCCCGGCAAATTGCCAGGCTTTTTTTTATTAAAAAGAAATCTTATTCAATGATCAATTTTTGAGAAGATACTTTTCCGTTTACATTCACAGTAACGAAATAAACACCTGCATGATAATTAGAAGTGTTGATAGCTATGTTGGCAGAAGTACCAGCTAATAAGTTATTATTGTACTCAGCAACTTTTTGTCCGATCGCATTGTAGATAGCGATAACAGCATTTGCTTTTTGAGTAGAAGTCAATAAAACATTTACTAGTTCATTTGCTGGATTAGGATATACATTGATAGTCGCAACAGATTGGTTAGCTTCGTTGATACCTACACCAATTTCAGAATAACAAGGTAAGCCATCGAAATCAGTAACAGGAACTTTAACATAATCAATATTTACAGAACCAATGTTTGTTCCTGCATCAGGATTAGTTGTTCCAATTCCGTGTCCAGGAGCAGCATCAACTTGTTGAACAACGTGTACAAAACCATCAACATCTTTTGCAATTGCACCGAATACACCTTCTTGTAAACCGATCAATTCACCTGGATCCGTAATGTCCATTGGACCGCACCATGTAGCACCGCCATCAGATGATCTGATCAAATATGTGTGTCTGTAACTTTTTCCATCTCCAGGTGAACCATTTTCAGCAGCACCTTCAAAGATACTTGAATACGCTAAATAGATACGACCTTGAGCATCGATTCCTGCATTTGGATGAGAAGTTAAAGATGTTTGATAAGTACCCCAATCAGCAACGTTCAACACTTGATCTCCATCGATATCAACCGCAGCAGCGATCATTTTAGGAGGTGTTGCACCCATGTTCTCATTCCAATACATCAAACCATCTGTACCAGGGAAATAACTAACGCCACCATCGCTTAGGTCATCGTTTAACATACGCATTGCTCCATAGAACACGTGTGCTTTTCCTTGATGATCCAATAATACTCCAACAGAAGCATCATTTGTTTCAATTGTATCTGCAATACCATCGCTATCAACATCTGATAACATTGTTGGTTCGTCAAATAATGGAATTGGGAATTGTTTAATGATTGTCTTTGTCCAAGTATTACCATTATCGATTGATTTTACCAAAGCAACATCTACATCAAAACCACCCACAACAATCGCAACAGTATCACCTTTAACATCAATCGCATAAGAGTCCCCACCAAAACCTAGGTAGTTAGAAGAATCTAATGCCGGAATGATCGTTCTTACTTTATCCCAAGTTACACCACCATCTAAAGAACGGGAGTAACAAAGTGCACCATCCTGACCACGGTAAGGAGTAACAGGAGTAGTTGCTCCTGAAGATTGTGCGATCACATGCAAAGTTGTACCATTAGCACCACCTACAACCATTCTTGGCCATGTATCAGCAATACCTGTTCCACCCGATGTCCATGCGCCTGTTCCTTTTGTTGCTCTTTTAGAAAACAATAGATTAGGAGTTCCTGGAGTTGCTAATGCTTCGTGAGAAATAACATATTCTGCACCATTCGCTCCTACAGCAATATTCGGCCAACCACAACGAGTTGCTTCAATACGTGTTGTAGGTGCAGCTCCCCAGGTTGTATTGTAATAATTATAACCGGTTCCACGATCATTCCAAGGACTAGCAGTTTGTGCCATTGTCCATGTTGCACTGATGGTTCCATCGCTGTTCAAAACAATACGATTACAGATAGAAGCATTGGTTTGTAACTGATACTGAGATGTACCAATTGTAGCCACAGTGTAGGCTTTCTGTGTAGGTTTTGAATCTTCTTTTGCTCTATTTACATGATCTTGGAAGGAACTATTTCCTCCAGGAATACTGTAAGGTTGCATTTTTTTATACAACACAGCTTTGTTAGCAACATTTGCAGGTAAACCAGGCTTTGTCATTGGACTATACGCAGAAGTCTGCGCTAAAGCCGATGCTCCTACTCCAATTGCTAAACTGAATAGTAAGTGTTTTTTCATAGCATTTTTATTTTATAAGGGTTAGACGATTTATTTAGATAAAAACAAATATAACAAATTATTAAGAAAAAATAAAGAATTTATTTACCCTTTTTCTAAACTAAATCAGACTGTTAGGAACGAAAAAGCTGTTTCCAGCTCAATGACTTAAAATTAAAGCCGATAAGTAAAAAAACAAAAAGAACTGTGGATAAAATGATCACAGAAAAACGATCTGTTTGCAAACCCAACACTAAGCGAAGGGAAAAGAATGACAAAATAACGATCGAAAAACGCAAGACCAATTTCAACCAAGGTAAAATAGTACCCCAACCTGAACGATAAATAAAAACAATATTAAATAAATAAAATGCTGCTTGAACATAAGTGGCGATTACAATTGCCAATGCCAAACCTTTTAATCCCCAAATAGGATAAAATAAAAACATCAATACCACAGCCACCACAAAATCCAAAAGAGCACCTATCAATATTAAATTCCCTTTGCTTTTTATTTGCAATAAAACAGTGTAATTACAAATTCTCATAGGGATCAATAAGGAAGTGATCGCAAAAAGTTCTGCAGAAAAAACATATTTTTCTCCAAATAGCAATAAAATGATCTCATGAGCAAAGAAAAAACAAATGCCGAACAATGGGAATAAAATACCAGACATAAAAAGTGCTGATGAACCAAACAGTGCTATATTCGATTCATTGGTAGCATCAGCTTTAGCGCTTCGAGCGGTAATGATCGACTGAAAAGCACTCAATCCCATTCCAATCAATGGAATCTCGTATGTACCATTAAAATAAACAGCATAATCTGCTGCTGATAAAAGAAGGATCAAAATGATCTTATCTATCCACTTCGTCATGATCTGCAACACATCATTAATACCAAACCAAATAAGTTGATCGACCTCCTTTATCGAAGAAAGGTAAGTGCTTATCTGCACTTCATTTTTTATGTAATAAGCAACTCCAACATTACGGATCACAGAAACAGCTATCAGAGCCAATAAACACCGCTCGATGCTATAACCGATATACAATAACAGTATATGACAGGCCAATAACAATAGAGCATAGATCAGGTTAGGAAAAATAAGCAACTTGTTTTTTTCAAATGACAAAACATTGGCTTCCTGCACTAAATAAAGCGACTGAGAAAGTAGTAATATAACAAAGAGAGTCAGAGAGGTAACACTCAAAGTTGAATCCGTAAACTGGAGATACAATACGATGGGTAGCAGTGTTATAATAAAAATGACACTCAGCAATTTTACTCTCAAAAGTGGTCGATACTGATAAAGTGAACCGAAACTTAGAATGTATCTGGTCAGTCCGAAGGTACTTATCACAACAAAAATATTCAAATAGGTGAAAATCGTTTGATACATTCCATAGTCATCCTTTGTCAAATAACGGGAATACACAATATTGATGATCGTGAGAACAAGGGATGGAACCAATTTACTGAACAGCAAACTAATTGTATTTTTTACAATTGATGGCTGCATTTTATCCTTGATCTGCATTGAAAGATGCATTTTTTTCGGAGGACCCCAAATAGCGGATCACCTGAGCGGGATTACCTGCAATAACGCAATGTCCTTCTTTAAAACTTTTTGTCACAACAGCATTGGCACCAACAATTGTAAAATCGCCTAGCTGAACTTCAGGCAGAATCACTGCTCCCATACCGATCCAACAGTTCTTGCCAATTACAATTGGTTTAGCAATAGAATGCTGCGCATTGTCAAAAAGGTCGTGATTAGCAGAAATGAGTCCTACATTCGGGCCGATATTCGTATGATCCCCTATTTCAATTCCATTCTTTGCTTGGATATAATTACCGGGAGAATCCCCCGGAAAGACATGTACCCCTCTTTTAATTTTTTCAGGATGGATCACAACACTCGTATGGTGAATGGCCCATGATACAGATGAATTCTGACGTAGGATCTTTCTGAAGATCAGATCCAAAATGTAGAAATTGATCCCTACATCAGAACGTAAATGAAATATCTTTCGAATAATTGACTTCACAATAAATTTTAGACGTGCTAATATACGAATTAAATGCACTTTTATTGTCTTGGTACTATCGCAATTTTTTGGTCTTTAATCGTATGGAATTTCCAATAACGATAACATCAGAGAAGGCCATTGCCAGAGCGCCAATCATAGGATTCAAAAATCCCATAGCAGCTATTGGTATAGCAACCACATTATAGAAAAAGGCCCAAAACAAGTTTTGTTTAATTGTGATGAGTGTATGTTTACTTATCAAATAGGCTTCTGCGATCTGAGACAGATCATTATTCTTAAGCAACACGATCTGTGCTGACTGTATTGCCACTTGTGTTCCATTCCCCAATGATATCCCAACTCTTGCTTTTGCTAAAGCCGGTGCATCATTCACTCCATCCCCTACCATCGCTGTTGGAGCAGATGCATTCATGCTGTCGATCACTTCCAATTTCTGAGAAGGCAATTGCTCACTGAATACTTTTTTGATCCCCACCTGACCAGCCAATTCTTCACATTTTTTACGTACATCACCACTCAGCAACACAGGTTCTATTCCCTGAGCTTGAAGCTCTTTGATGGCAGATGCAACGTTCTCTTTCAATTCATCTTTCAGATCAACAACAGCGATCAATTTCTTATTCTTCAACACATAAATATTATGCATATCGTTCAAGGTCTGATCAGCTGCGATCTTATATGAGCCTAACTGATATATATTCCCTGATTCATCTGTTGCCGATAATCCCAAACCTTTCTCTTCTTTTACTTCAGAAAATTCCCGGAATTGCACCTTATCTTTCAGCTCATTCACTATCGACTTAGCAATGGGATGCGAAGAATGTTGTTCCATATAAAAAAGAACTTCTTGTACTTCTTCTAATGTTTCCGATGAAAGGAGCTCAATATTTTTAATCTTAAAATCTCCGGTAGTTAATGTACCCGTTTTATCAAAAACGATGTTCTTGATATTGGCAAATTCCTCCAAGGTACTTCCTCCTTTTATTAATATCCCACGCTTGGCAGCGCGACCAATACCAACCATAACCGCTGTAGGCGTAGCCAGTCCCATTGCGCACGGACAAGAGATCACCAACACGGCAATACTATTCATTAAGGCTGTTTTAGAAGCAATATCAAATACAAAATAGGAGATCAAAAAGGTAAGCAATGAAATCCCAAGCACAACAGGAACAAAAATGGCACTGATCTTATCACCTAATTTTTGAATGGAAGGTTTAGTTTGTTGCGCTTTTTTTACCAATTCAATGATCTTGGCTAATACCGTTTCCTCCCCCACACTTTCAGCCCGCATGCGAATACTTCCTGTATTGAGTATGGTTCCACCAATGACTTTGTTGCCCGTAGTTTTCTCAACAGGAATGCTTTCACCGGTGAGCATGGATTCATCAACAACAGCCTCGCCCGATATCACTTCTCCATCCACTGGGATCTTATCTCCTGTATTTACCTGAAGGATAGCACCAACATGGATATCTTTATAATTAACCTCAGTAATTACCTCTTTCCCTAACTGTAAACTCACTAATTTAGCTGTAGTCACTTGTATAGAGCTAAGATCTTTTATGGCTGTTGTTGTTTGCTTTACCGAACGGTGTTCAAGCACATTACCCAATAATACAAGCGTAATAATAGTTGCCGTAGTTTCAAAAAACAGATAATTATGAACGGTATGCGGATCTGTGTGCATCAACATTCCGGCAATGCTGTAAACAAAAGCAGCTGTTGAACCAATAAAGATCAACACATCCATGTTCGGCACTCCTGATTTAAGGGAGCCCCAAGCACTTTTACCGAACTGCATCATTCCAATTATAAAAACAGGAACACACAGGATCAGTTGAACATAAGCATTATTTAATATAAAGTCATGCGCAAAGAACATATGACCGAAGAACAATATGATCGTAAATGGAAGTGTGAAATAGAATCGTTTTTCGATAGGCGATAACTTACCTTCATTCTCCTCTTTTGTTTTAGCATCAACAACGGTGTAGCCAAGTCCTTGAATTCCATCAATGATGGATTGTAATTTCGATTTGTCGTTGAGTAAAAAAGTGGCTTCTCCGGTGGCAAAGTTCACATGTACATCTTCCAATCCCTTTTTTTGAAGGTTTTTGGTAATACCCAGTGCACAGTTGGCACAGTCCATTCCTTCTACCTGAAGTGTAATATGTTTATCGTTATTAGCCATTTACCCAACAAAGTTACTAATTATTGATCGGCCTTCACTTTAAAAAAAAGATAAAAAAAATGCGTATTTCTTTTAAAAATTATAAAAATGCCTATATTTGCAACCTCAAAATTACATGGTGGTTGTAGTTCAGTTGGTTAGAACATCAGATTGTGGTTCTGAGGGTCGTGGGTTCGAGTCCCATCATCCACCCTTAAAGGGAGTCTTCTATAAAGAAGGCTCCCTTTTCTTTTGTATAGCCTATGTAACAAGGAATTCAGAAAAAAGAAAATGGTTCGATATTCAATAAATATATTCTTAATTTTTCAAACGTATTAATTTTTCTTATCCGAAATAGGTTTATCAATCGGCTGAGCAGCTGAAATTGCAGAGAGATTTATGATCGGCAATAGTGCTCCTTCGATAATTGTCCCTTCGGCTTTTAAGTACAAAAAACCCCTAGTCGTTGACAAAAGAGTTCCACCCAAGACACCAATGATCACATTTGTTGCCTGAGATTTTATTGGCGTAATTTCCGAGAAATTCTCAATTTCGAAAATTGCATGGGAGTCAATTTCGCCTAAGAATAATTCTTTTTGTTCGCTATTAAAAATCTTAATTGAGCAAATTAATTTTACACTTTTTTGTTCATCTAAAAAAACAAGGGAAATATTAAATTCAAAAGCAAAAGTACGCACATTAATGAGCTCCATTTGTTCTTTGTCTAATTCCAAAACCGAAAATTTATCTAATGAGATGCTTGTTAATCGACTTCTAATTGCTATCGGTTGTATTGTGTTTTTTTCCATATTTACATATTATTAAGGTGCGACAATTAGCTCTGAAGCATCTTCAAACCGTTTGCTAGTTATTGTAGCAATCTTAATTCCTTCAATTGCTTCTTCCGCTCTATCTAACAATGAAAAATCCTGATAACCTGGCGCAAGAAATCCCCTCTTATAGTTTTCTTGTACATCACCTGGCCCTAGCAATTTTGTCTCAATGTCTTCTATTTTAATTTTAAGTTGTGGGGTATTTATCTCTGCAATTACTTTTTTGACTCGAATGACATCTTCTTCTTTGAGAATTGGCGACATTAAAATTTCTAATTTGATAGAAAGAATACGATGTATCAACATAATATCACCTGATGAAAAAGGTCTAACTCCATTTACCAACTCTGACATATAACTTTTTCCATGACCCAACAATTTAGCGAGATCTTGTTGATTTAACCCTAAAACTTTTAATCGATCTTTTATTACCTCTTTCCTCTTTCTAGTAAATTGAACCTCAAGACAGACAAGCAATTCAGCCCTATCACTCTCTTCTATTTGATTTTCTGTAATACCATCATCATTTGACCAATGGTTTTCTTCATAATGCTTGATTAATTTTCCAAGATGTTTTCTTGACGGAGCTAGACTAGAGTCATCTTTTACCATCAGGCGTAGTTTACCATGAAGTGCAATAGCGCGTTCTAAATCTAACTCGCTTTCTAGCTCTGTCAATTTTAAAATATTATCAATTTGAAATTTGTCCATTTTTTTATTTATTCTATTAATTCTTTACCTCGTAACCATTTTTCAATTGTATCCTTATTGTTTTTAAAAGTTGATTCGTATTCTTCATGAGTACCTACCCAAACTACACTTGCTTCTCCTTGATAGCTATCATCTTTCTTGTCTTCAATACTTTGGTCATCTTCAATAGAAAATTCAAGCAACACCATCGTCCGATGAACATTGATATTAAAAAAGAAAAAACCATCGTTATGTACACAATCTGCATCTATTCTAGAAGCCTTTACATCAGTTTTGGATTTCCACTTAGCCTCCTCAATATCCTTTATTAACTTATCAACAGCCTCTTGCAAAGGTATATTTCCTCGATTTTTTTTCTTTAGTTTTAGTAATTTCTGTTTCGAAACAAATTCCATTCCTTCTTGATTGAACGCAAATATACATGAAAAGTTCCATAAAAAATAGAACTTTTATTTTTTTTAACAATTATAATATATTTTTAAATATGAATAAGCCCAATTATTAAAAAAAATAGGAGTCGAGTACAATTATTCAGTACGAGAAAAATCATTCTAAAAAGAAGAAGAACTTTCCTTTTAATACCATGCTTAATAAGTGGGTTCATATAAGAAAGTGATTCTATAAAATAAATCCCCCTTTGTTTAATCGCAATTTGTATCAAAAAACTGAAGATTTCAATGCAAATAGCATATCGATTATACTAAGCATAGATGTGATGATATGCTGCACTATTCAATATCATTTAAAGCATTTTTTACTTCATTCAGATAATCTAAATACTCATCCTTAGCATATGATATACACTGATCTAATATTGTACGGCAAATATTGATAACATCATCATGCGAAATACGATTTTTTTCAGCAATAATAATAGAATTATATAATTCTCTAGCTTTCGCTTTTGGCTTTAAATTTTGTGCTCCCATATATATTAGTTGTTGTTTTTATTTAAAATTCTTTCCCATATTTCGTACCCTTCCGATATTCCACTAGGCATTGTATTTTTATAATAAACTAGAATTCTATTACTATTTTCTGGATCTAGTTGAAAATTAAAAATGCCAAAATCTAACTTATTAGCATATTTATAATTCCCTTCACCAGAAATATTAGAAGTGAAGTTTAATTGAAAATACGCAAAACATTTAGGCTTAATTTTCAGATCGTAGTGCTTTTTACCCATTTCATCTTCAAAATCATGGTCAATATACTCAACAGTCCCTTTGTATTTCCCATTGTATAAGTATTCTAATTCTGTTAAGTACTCATTAGTTTCTAGCTCATAATAACTTAGCTCATGATAAACAGAATCATCAATAAATTTAATTTTAGAACCTGATTCTTTTCCGAGCCTAACCGATTTTTCTATTTCTTGGCTTCTTTTTCTGTCGTCATTTACTTCAGTCATATAAACCTTCCTATAAGTTCCTGAATATTTTCCATAACTTAATACATCTTTTTTATATAGAATCCATTCTACTGCAAAAAGTAATAATGCAGATGTTAAAACACCTGAAATCACATTATTAAAAGTCGTTATTGCATAATCAGACCAATCAAGCAATGTATATTTAAAATAGCAACCAAGTATCAAGTACACCGCTGAAATTAGAGAAATAGCAGCAAAAATGATACAATTTTGTTTGTAAGGATTGTTTTGAAACATATGATAATTACAGTAAATATGTAAATGTATGATTTTGGGAGAAGAGAAAAAAGCTATGCGACATTTAATATCTGCAATATAGAACCAAAAAGGGTTTGAGTTTGCCCCCAATAACCACCCTTAAAAGGTTTAACGAAAGTTAAACCTTTTTTTATTTATTCATTTACGAGAAGCCTGTCCCGAGTAATTTGAGGAACGAAAATTAACGAGGGAAGTCCCATCATCCACCCTTAAAAGGTTTAACGAAAGTTAAACCTTTTTTTATTTATTAAATTATCCCGAGTAATTTGAGGAACGAAAATTAACTGCACAATTAGAAAGTCCCAAACAACCAACAACCTAACTACTCCAACTGTTTCCTCAACATATTGAGAGCTGCTTGAGCGGTCTTTTGAATATTACGCTCTCTATTGTTTCCAAATAAAAACTTTTCTGAGATCACTTTATCTGGAGTAGCCACCGCGATCCAAACAGTACCAACCGGCTTTTCATCGGTACCGCCACCAGGGCCGGCAATTCCAGATGCAGAAATAGAATAATCTGTCTTGTATTTTTCACGGATCGCTTTTGCCATCTGCTCAACAACAGGCTGGCTCACAGCCCCCTGTGATTCTAAAACAGACGCTGAAACTCCCAATTCATTTTCTTTAATATCGTAAGAATAGGAGATCACCGAGCCCATATAATATTCTGAGCTACCGGGAACTTTAGTAATTAAATGTGAAATGTAGCCTCCGGTACAACTTTCGGCTGTTGAAATGGTCTTTTTCTTATCTCTTAACAGCTTGCCTACGATCTGCTCTAGCGTCTCTTTCTCCTCACCAAATGTTTCGTAGCCATAAATATACTCCGCAATGATCGTTTTTAATTCTTCGATCTTCGCTTCCACATTTCTTTTTAATGGTTCCAATGTTTCGCCTTTGGTACTCAAACGCAAACGAACCATTCCGGGCGATGGTAAATAAGCCAATTTGATACTAACCGCTGCCAGACTATCCTCCCAGTCGCTGATCATTTCTGACAGAGCCGACTCTCCTATTCCTTGTGTTAAGACTGTTTTATGAAAAATCGCAGGTAGTTTAAACCGCTCTTTTATTTTTGGCACCACCTGATTTTGCATCATAGCTTTCATCTCGTATGGCACTCCGGGCATAGAAACATAAATTATTCCATCCACATCGAACCACATTCCAGGAGCTGTACCATTATAATTCCTCACTACTTCACATATCTCCGGTACTTCAGCCTGCAAACGATTGATGGGTGTCACTTCTTTGCCATATTGTGCAAACAGATTCACTACATCCTGATAGGCTTGCTCATCAAAACGCATTTTGCAGTTGAAATATTCCGCTAATGTTTTTTTTGTAATATCGTCTTTGGTTGGCCCCAATCCTCCTGTTATTAGGATCACCTGTGCCCTACTCTTTGCTTCTGCTAATGCTTTAAGAATGTGTTCGCGATCGTCAGAAACAGAAGAGATCTGCTTTACACTCATACCATTCATATTCAGCAATTGACCAATAAAAGCTGAATTGGTATCAACGATCTGACCGATCAGGATCTCATCGCCTATTGTAATTATTTCTACCTGCATATTACTTCACCAACTTCATTTCATTCAACAAATAGCCTGCTCCTGCAAATTTATCTACCACAAATAATGTATAACGAACATCCAAAACAATATTTCTAACCTGATCAGGGTTGTACATGATATCACTCATGGTTCCTTCCCAGTTACGATCAAAGTTTGTTCCGATCAATTCACCATTGCCATTAAACACAGGGCTTCCTGAGTTACCACCAGTAGTATGATTGCTCGCACAGAATGCAATTCTTAATTCACCATTCTTATCGGCATACTGACCGTAATCTTTTTTCTGATACAATTCTTTCAATTTAGGAGATACAACAAATTCATCTACCAATGGATTTTCCTTTTCCATTACACCTTCCAGAGTTGTGTAATAGTTATAGAACACACCATCTTTCGGCTCATACCCATCTACTTTACCATACGTTACACGCAATGTGCTGTTCGCATCCGGATAATATTTTTTATTGGTAATCAATTCACGCATACCTTTCATGTATCTTTTATTCAACTTAGCGATCTCCATATCTAATCGATTGTATTCCGGACGAACATCCTTTGCAAATTTTGAATAGCAGCTGATGATCAAATTATATATTGGATCTTTAGCGATCTTCTTATAGTTAGAATTCATATTTTCTAGGGCTGCAGCTACTTTTTCCTGAGATGAAAAAATTGATTTTTTATAAATATCAGCTGCGTATTTTGAAAAGTCGCCTTTGTATTTCTTCTCGATCTCAGCAAAAACACTTGCTTGTTGATCTTTCGGCAGATCCGTATAAACCATTTTCAACATAGCTGCACAGATCTTTTCATCAGTAGCTGCATTAAAATCTTTATAGAATGCAGCCATATCTTTTTTCAATTTATCGATATTCTTTTGAACATCAGCAGCTTTCTTTCCACCTGCCAATGCATCCACCACATCAGAAAAAGTGAATGCATAGCCGGCTGCCTCAATTCCTAAAATGGCTTCAACAAAGTAATCGCGTTGATTATTTAAAGAAGTAAAGGTTTTGTAATTTTTTTCAAATGCCCCAAACAGTTCGCCATATTTACTCTTTGCATTATCATCTGTATTTACTTTTTGAAGAAAATCCTGTTCAAACATTTTTTTCTTGTTCAAGGCATCTAATTTTTTCAATCCATTAATCTCACCTGCCCATTTTTTCCAGTAGTTAGCAATACTTGCATATTTTGCAGAGTATTGAATTCTTACCTTATCACTTTCTTTCATATCCTTATCCCAAATAGCCAATTTGGTTTCGCGGATCTTTACTTTAGCAGGGTCTGATACATTCATGATCATATCCACTGCATAAGAACTTAAATACTCGGTTGTTCTTCCGGGAAAACCATACACCATGGTAAAATCTCCTTGCTCCGCACCTTTTAATGAAATTGGGATCACATATTTTGGAGTATATGGAACATTGTCCTTTGAATACTCTGCCGGTTTATTATCCTTGTTTGCATAAATACGGAAGATCGAAAAATCACCGGTGTGACGGGGCCACATCCAATTATCCGTATCGCCACCAAACTTACCGATAGATGATGGAGGTGCTCCAACCAATCGAACATCTTTAAATGTTTCGGTTACAAACATATAATACTCATTCCCATAAAAGAAGGGGCGAATGTATGCTCCATAATGTGTATCTTTTGTTGCATCTTTTGTGATTGCGGCAATTGCATCAGCGATCTTCTTTTCACGTTCTGCATCCGGCATATTATCTGTTACACCTTCCAACACCTTTGCTGTTACATCCTCTATGCGAACAATGAATGTAGCTGTTAAACCAGGATTAGATAATTCTTCCGCTTGAGATTTTGCCCAGAAACCATTCGTTAACAAGTCGTTTTCAACCGTACTGTGTGATTGGATCTGTCCATATCCGCAATGATGATTGGTAAATAGCAACCCTTTATCAGAAATGATCTCACCCGTACACCCGCCACCAAAATGAACGATACCATCTTTCAAACTTGACTTATTGATACTGTAGATATCTTCAGCAGAAAGCTTAAGGCCTTTGCTCTGCATATCGGCTTCATTTAATGATTTTAAAAATAAGGGTAACCACATTCCTTCATCTGCTTTTAGGAATGATGCAAATAGGAATTGAACTGCGACTAAGGATAGAATTGTTTTCTTCAACATAAATTATGATTTTTTTATTCTTTAATGATTTTAATGGTTTGAGTTTGATCTCTTAAAATAACGTTCAATAAATAAACACCTGCTGATAATTTTTGTTCCGGCAGGATCGTAAATACAATTTTAGAATCAGAGATTGCCGTAAATTCCTGTTGAAAAACAGCTCTGCCACTAATATCTGTCATCACTAAGCGAACATTTTGTTTCTCTTTATTATAAAATGAAAGTGTAAGATCATTGTGGAATGGATTCGGAAATACTTCCAAACCAAGGTCATCTGTATGATTTTCTTGAATACCTGTCAATAATGTATTCGCTGTACAAAAATTTGGGACACCATATCCTCTGATTGAATCGGGTGCGCTAAATTGATTCGCACTTTCTTGAATTGCATACAATAATTCCATATTGGTCTTGCCTGGATTCGCTTGCCATAAACAAGCCACTGCTCCGGCAGTTATAGGAGACGAAAAAGAAGTTCCATTCCCTTGCTGAACTCCTCCCCATGCCGAAGCAAATGCCGCATTATGACCACGTGCTACCACATCAGGCTTTATTCTACCGTCAAAAGTCAAACCTCTGGAACTAAAACCTGTAATAAAACCTAAAGAGTCAACTGCTCCAACAGTCAAAACACTATCGGCATCGGCAGGAGCAGTGATCTTGTACCAAGGTGGGCCACCTGCATTTCCTGCACTTGTAGTAACAAAGATCCCTTTACTTGCAGCAATATCTGCAGCCTTTGTAATGATGGTCGTATTGCCATCCATATCTGCATAGGTATGATTGTCGGCAGTATTATCAAAAACAGAATAACCCAATGACGAATTAATAATATCCGCTCCAACACTATCTGCAAACTCTGCTCCTATTGTCCAAAAGATCTCCTCTTGCAAACTTTCCGACCAGGCATCTTCAGTACGTATTAACCAATAATCGGATTTAGGAGCTGTTCCTACCAAACTGCCGGGTAAATAACCTCCCATGCAAGACAAAACATTCATACCATGAGGATAGTCCTCATACACCATTGTATCACCAACAACAAAATCACGACATCCCAATATTTGTCCGTTTGTTCTTAAACTATCGAAAGCTGGTAATGAATCGGCTTTATAAAAACCGGCATCTAGCACAGCAATCACCATTCCTGCACCTGTATAACCATTGTTATGCATACAATCTGCACCTATCTGATTCGATTGAAGATAAGCTAATCCATAGTTAAACACACCACCTGCTTTGTTCGATAAATTTGTACTTGATGTGAATGATCTCTCTTCCAACTTAAATTTTGCATCCAACTCATTTCTTTTTTGCATCTCAATTTTCTGCACTTTTTTTACAAATGGAAGCGCTCCAATCATTTGAATATCATTTGCATCCAAATTACTAACAGAAATAGCATTGAACCATTTAGAAGTACCGGCAACAATACCTCCTAATGCCTTAATTTGATCAACATACGAACGGTTAACAGGCAAATCTTGCTCTGTAATAGAAACATGCTGTTTAGTTCTGCGATCAATGGCTCGTTTCGACAAAAAGGCTTCCGGCTTATCAACTGAGTAGGCTGAGCCGGACTTATCTTTGAATGTGATCCAATAATATGTTTTTGAATTTTGAGCAGTTGCAAGTTGTCCTAACAAACAAAAGCTAATCATGGTAATTAATGTTCTCATAAAATTATTCTACTCCGGATGTATTATAAGTCATTATGTATTGTATCCCGGATGTAACACGTTGCATAATTGGTATTTGAAAAAAGTTGGGTGGAATTGGATTACCGGGTTGTGACTCTACATCGATCACTTTCTTATAGATCATTCCCACATTCCGGGCATACCACTCAATATAATATTGATGCTTGATCAAATTCGATAATTTATCGTCTATTTGAGTTACTTGTAATACTGAATCAAACGTTATTCCTGCAACTGTTCTCGGGCGGTCAATAAATTCATAGCTGTATTCCCATCCTCCAATGGTGTTCTGAGCGTTCCCATCCCATACTTGTTCTTCTTTCACAGGGAAAGCTAATTTTACAAATCGGACATTCTCTTCTACCTTTTCAAATGTGGTGGTTGTTTTATTGGCCGACCAAACATCCTTTAATATCCAAGGTAAAGAAGCGTAAGGAACAGTATCATTAAAAGATCTAATATAGCGCTCCAATCGCATCGTCTTTCGATTCTCGTTGTCATAATAAAATGATTCGAGCTTTTCTTTTATCTGAAATTGGAAGGAATCTACCTGATTAGTAAAATCATTATAATAGAATGAATCCACATCATAAACAATATACTTCCCAACTTGTTCCGGAGAAAAATTATATCCAAAATCAGGAACAGATGCCTCATCCTTTTTACAGGAATACAAAAACACCAACGAGAAAATCAATCCCAAAGCTATTTTTATTACTTTATTCATTCTCCATAAAGGTACAAAATTTAAGAAATCCTTTTTAATATTTTTTTGTAATCTTGCAGTCGAATGAATACCGAGAAAATAATCGTTATAGGAGGCGGAGCGGCCGGCTTTTTTGCCGCAGTGAACATTGCCTGTCAACACCCTGAGCTCGAAGTTGTTTTGCTTGAGAAATCAAACAAATTACTGTCTAAAGTGAGTGTTTCAGGAGGTGGTCGTTGCAATGTAACACATGCCTGCTTTGATAATTCCATCCTTGTGAAACATTACCCTAGAGGCGAGAAAGAACTGCGTAATGTATTCAGTCGCTTTACCACAACCGATACGATCAACTGGTTCAAACAGCGGGGAGTTGAACTGAAAACAGAAGAAGATGGTCGCATGTTCCCTGTTTCCAATACATCCGAAACAATTGTTCAATGTCTTTTAAAAGAGGCAGAGAAATACAATGTAAACATAAAACTGGGTGTTGATATTATCGGAATAGAAAAGAACGATGACAACACATTCACACTTCATGCGAATGGTGGAGGCAGGTTTGACTGTAACAAATTAGTGATCGCAACAGGCGGAAATGCAAAAGAAACAGCCTATCAATGGCTCGAAAAATTGGGACATACCACCATTAAACCGGTACCATCTCTATTCACATTCAATATTCCCAACAATCCTGTAACAGAGTTAATGGGAGTTTCTGTTACCCAAGCCAAAGTAAAAATAGCCGGCACCAAACTGGAAACAGAAGGACCATTACTCATTACTCACTGGGGATTAAGTGGCCCTGCTATTTTAAAAGCATCAGCCTGGGGAGCTCGCCAATTAAGTGAAATGAATTATCAATTCTCAGCATTGGTCAATTGGCTTCCAAAACATACCGATGAAAAACTTAGAATTGAATTTAATAATCAACGGGAAGAGAATGCATCAAAAACGATCGTCAGCAATGGCCCCTTTGAACTACCCAAAAGATTATGGGAATTTCTATGTCATAAAGCAAATATCCCTGAAACAATGCGTTGGGCCGACCTGCCCAAGAAAAATGCAAACGTTCTAGTGAATCATCTTTTAAATGATGAGTACAAAGTACAAGGAAAAACCACCTTCAAAGAAGAATTTGTAACCTGTGGTGGTATTGCATTAAAAGAGATCGATCTCAGCAAAATGGAAAGCAAACTGATTCCGGGATTATTCTTTGCCGGTGAAGTAATTGATGTGGACGGGATCACAGGCGGATTCAACTTTCAAAATGCCTGGAGTACAGCCTGGGTGGTATCTCAAAATATTGCTTAACACAAAATATTTGAAACGCTTTCTCGTTTTGCAAAAGCTTAAATAGTATATTCGCATAATGAATAGTATCAAATACATTCTTTCTATTGTAATTCTACTGACGTTATTGTTCAGCTCCTGCAAAAAGGATGAGTTACTTACAGACTCCTCTGCTAAACTGGATTTTTCGACCGACAGTGTTCTGTTTGATACTGTATTTACTCAGGTAGGTTCAACAACACGACAATTCAGAATTTATAATAATCACGATCAGCCAATGAATATCTCCCGCATTTATTTGGGTGCAGGCGTTAATTCTCAATTCAGGATCAATGTGGATGGAATATCCACAACTTCGAGCAATCCTGTGATCAATGATGTGGAAATCATGGCGGGTGATAGTCTTTATGTTTTTGTTCAAGTAACTGTTGATCCAACAGGAAGTAACTCTCCCCTACTGATAAAAGATTCTGTGATCTTTGAAACCAATGGTAATGTACAAGATATTAAGCTTACAGCGATTGGACAGGATGTTTATTTGATCAAACCGGATCGTTTTCCTACAAGCGGTTTCCCCGACTATAAGATCATTGGCAGAGCCGGATTTGATACTATTCTCCCTAATGATAAACCGTATTTAGTTTTTGGATATGCTGTTGTAGATTCAGCTTGTAAACTAACAGTACAGCCGAATACAAAAATGTATTTTTATAACAATGCCTGTCTGTTTGTTTACAAAGATGGTAGTTTGGTTGTAAACGGTTCACATAATAACGAACCAGTATTCCAAGGCTACCGCCTCGAACCTGACTACAGAGAGTTACCGGGACAATGGCGAGGGATATGGCTTTCGGCACTTAGCAAAAATAATGTGATCGATTGGGCTGTGATCAAAAATGCGAACATTGGTATCCAAGTAGATACAGTAGCTTCTTTAACAGCTCCTACTCTAAAATTGACGAACACTATTATTCGTAATATGCAGATAGCGGCATTATATGGACAAGGTGCACGTATTTGGAGTAGTAACTGTGTATATGCAAATTGTGGACTCTACAACGCTGCACTTACATTAGGTGGCAATTATGAGTTTGAGCATTGCACTTTCGCCAACTTCTGGAATTCGAGTGATCGCCAAACACCTGTGATTGCAATGAATAATTATTATGTAAGCGGAAGCACACTGCTTGTACGTCCGCTCGACAGTTGCTATTTTGGGAATTGTATTATCTACGGAAATATTTCGGAAGAAATTGGAATGGATTCTACGACACTTGCAGGTCCCGGATTTTTCAAATATGAATTTGAAAATTGCTTATTAAAAACTGCCAGAAACACAACAACATCTTCTCATTATAGCAATATCATAAAAAATCAGAATCCACTGTTCAAAGATGCAGGAGCAAATGATTATCGAATATTGATCAATTCACCGGCTATTGATGCAGGATCTACAAGCATCATTATTCCATTCGACCTTTCGAATAATTTAAGAACAGCTATTCCTGATCTGGGAGCTTATGAATATCAACCTTAAGTGTTGTAAAGCTCCATGACAGTTATCTCTGGCATAATTCCTACTCTACCCGGATAACCTAAAAAGCCCAAGCCTCTGTTTACATATAAATGTTGCTCTGTAACTGGATCTTTATAAAGACCGGCCCATTGCTTATAAACATATTGCGATGGACTCCATTTGAAGCCGGGGATCTCAATACCAAACTGAAAACCATGCGTATGACCACTGAATGTAACATCAATATCGTTATACTCTTTTTTCACCTGATTGCTCCAATGTGATGGATCGTGAGATAATAATAGTTTTACTGGATACTTCTCTGCACCGGCATAAGCCTTGGCCATATCACCATACTTAGGGAAATGCAATTTATCCCCCCAGTTTTCAATACCGATAACCGCAATCTCCTCTTCTCCTTTTTTTAATGTTACATGCTCGTTCATCAACAATTTCCAGCCCAATTCAGCATGAACCTTTTTTAATTGTTCTAAATTATTAAACTTCGCTTCCTGACTATCCCAGGTCACATAGTCACCATAATCGTGATTCCCTAATGTACTGAACACTCCATAAGGAGCATTGATCTTATTCAGAACATTCATAAATGGTTCCATCTCAGAAGAACGGTCATTCACCAAGTCGCCTGTAAAAAAAACAACATCCGGCTTTTGCTCATTGATCATCTTAACTGCGCTTTCCAAAGGAGAAGTAGAAACAAAACTTCCTGAATGTATGTCCGAGATCTGTACGATCTTTAATCCATTAAATGAACTTGGAAGCTTAGGTAACACCATTTTCACATGGTGAATCTTATAATCGAAAGCTCCTTTTGCCATGCCATATAAAAAGCTAACAAAAGGTAAGGCAGCCATACCAATTGCTATTCTATTCAAAAATTCAATTCTGGAAATGCCATGCTTCACAACTTCTCCAGAAACAGCATCAGCATGTGCAGGCTTTATCAAAAAACTGCCGATCCATCTGAATAAACGAATAATGTCATCCAATGCTATAAATACAGAACCGATCAATTTAGAGATCAAGAGCATGATCACAAATGCAAAAACAT
Source organism: Bacteroidia bacterium (assembly GCA_016786925.1). Lineage (GTDB taxonomy): Bacteria > Bacteroidota > Bacteroidia > 2-12-FULL-35-15 > 2-12-FULL-35-15 > 2-12-FULL-35-15. The sequence goes on along the minus strand of JAEUTU010000130.1, from coordinate 2,801 downwards.
ATATCCTCACAAACTTAGGCCAATCTGCCAGAGGAATGAATAAAGTAGAAACAAGTGTAAGTGCAGAAAATAGAGTGATCCCCCAATAAATATAAAAAACAAGATTACGCTTACTTAATGAAGCGCCTTTCATAACAACGATCACCGATTGGTAAAAATACCAGTCGATGAGCAATAAGATCAAACCAACAATTAAAAAACGAAATGCTATGGGCATAGAATTAAATTTATAAGCGCAAAACTATGGAAACATTTTTTGATTCGAAAGTTTCCTTCGCTTTTTTTACAATTTTTAACGATTGTACAACAAGCTGGCACTTAATATTGTTTCGGATGAACTCACAGAGTTGTGAACACCTCCTGAGGAATAATACACCCTGGTCAATGTATTATCTTCAACAATGTATACTTCATCGTTCAGATCATCGTAGATCAATTGTTTGGCAGTATAGCCGGAAAGATAGGTTGTCACACTGCTTGGCTGATATTTATATTTGTAAATAGTACCATTCGAATGACCCAATAAGAATGTATTCGAATCGATCTTTACAGCACTTATTAATGCCCCTGTAGCCAAACTAAAAGGATAAGGATTCCATAAATTATTGGCATTCCTGTCAAACAACTGTATCGTTGCCTGACCGGAAACATTGCCAAACACAAACACGTTCTCATTGTCCTTTTCACAAAAAGAAACCACATCTTGCGTCAAACTCACTTGCTGATAACCTACTCCTGTTGTTTGATGACTGGTTAATACTCTAGCAGCTGTTTGCTGATCTACTTGTTCGGCTAATAAATAACCTCCACTAAAAGCAAAGTTCTGAATATAATATCCGGAATTAGCTGCCGCACTATAAACAATATTTCCATTGTGATCATACCCTCTTACAATGCCTGAATAAAAAGATGCATAAACTGTTTTTTCTAATCCTAAATAACCTGTAAAATAGGGATAAGCAGATTGAACACAAGGCACAGTGAATTTAACAGCATTATTACTTAGATCAATAGAACGAAATGCACCTGTATAATTACCACAACTATACATTTGCTGAAAATAGCTGCTTGCAGATGAGCCAATGTGATCTCCTGAAAAAGATTGATAAGGAATAATACTTGAAAAAGTGCTATCGATGTAAGATATATTTGTTTGGATACTGCCAGGTTGAGTAACTAAAAAAACTTTTTTTAAAGCCCTTGGAACAGCATTGATCTGTATCTTCTTATAGGCATTTATGCTATTTTCACCATCATTCGCTGTTACTTTAATGTAATAGATTCCCGACTCTAAATGTATATCATCTAAATAATAACTTACATTTATACTAGTTGAAGGAGTTGTAAATGTTGCAGGAACAGAAATATAGGCAACATTCATTTGAGCGTCCAACAGACCAACACTAACAGATTCTAATTGCTTATTATCACTTACTGAAGCCTGCACTGAAACAACATCAAAAACATTATAGACTGCATTTTCGTAAGGAGAAGAGATTGAAATACGAGGCGGCTCTGTATCCTCATCCTTTTTACACGAATTTAGAATACTCAGTAGCAGCGAAAAAACAATAACACCTAATCTGATCGATCTCATTTTATAAAGTTAGTTAAAATTACCAACTTTTTAAAATCAAAATCGTACAAGAAGCCGGGACTTTTGCTCTTTCTTTTGATACAGATAATTTTGAGAAACAGCATGTTGCCTTTTTCAACTCAAAAAAACATTGACGAAAATGCTTGTTAATAACCTGTTCATGAACTGTTGAAACAATTAAAAACAGACATTCAGCGTTATTTTTTGGTAAATTTGAATCATGAACGATTTTACTCCGAAAACAGATCTAAATACGAGAAAACGCCTGACAAAAGCAGGTGCGAATCAGCAATTAATGGACATTGGCAAAATGCCACCACAAGCGGTTGAACTTGAAGAAGCTGTATTGGGCGCACTTATGCTCGAAAAAGATGCATTAACCAATGTGATTGATATCCTAAAAGCAGAAAGTTTTTACAAAGATGCGAATTCCAGAATTTTTGGCGCTATCGAACGCTTATTCACTCGCTCCGAACCGGTTGATATCCTTACTGTAACACAAGAATTAAAAAAAACAGGGGAACTTGAAATGGTGGGTGGCGCTTATTACATCACTCAACTTACAAATCGTGTTGCATCGGCTGCTAATGCTGAGTTTCATGCCCGCATTGTGGCACAAAAATACATTCAGCGCGAATTGATCAGAACATCTACTGAAACAATTAAAGATGCGTATGAAGAGAGCTCTGATGTCTTTGATCTCTTAGATAAAGCTGAAAAAAGCTTGTTCTCTATCGTAGAGGGAAATATCAAAAAGAACTACGATAAGATGAGTACCCTCATCCGTAAAGCGATTGAACAAATTGAAGTTGCAAAAAATAAAAAAGATGGATTATCTGGAATTCCCTCTGGATTAACAGCATTAGACCGATTAACTTCAGGCTGGCAAAAATCGGATCTTGTTATCCTTGCTGCCCGTCCTGCTATGGGTAAAACGGCTTTGGTATTATCTGTTGCCCGAAACGCTGCTGTAGATTTTAATAAACCTGTTGCTGTTTTCTCTTTAGAGATGTCTTCCCTTCAGCTTGTCACCCGTCTTATTTCCAGTGAGTCGGAACTATCAGGTGAAAAATTAAAGAAAGGAAGTCTTGCCGATCATGAATTTGAACAGTTAAATGCCAAAATTCAAAAATTAGCGGAAGCTCCACTCTTCATTGATGATACTCCGGGTTTATCTGTGTTTGAATTACGTGCAAAAGCCAGA
>JAEUTU010000103.1 GCA_016786925.1 Bacteroidia bacterium | reverse complement strand
TTCCGATAAAAAACTGAAAAGAGGGTATTACAAACGGGTTTACTCTTCACTCAATTTAGCCTATACCGAACAAGGCAATTACACTGCAGGCATCGAATACGGTTTCAAAACACTTCATGAAATGGAGATCGATAATGATACGATGGCAATGGCACTGGCAAATAACAATCTGGCAAATACTTTTTTTCAGTTGAAACAGTATGACAAAGCCATGAAGCATTATAAAACCGCTCTTCGTTACGCACTACTGATCAAACACGAATACGGACAAAGTCTTTTAAATGGTAACATTGGAAGTGTATTCTATGAAATGAAAAAATACGATAGCGCCAAGATCCATTTTGAAAAAGCATTAGAGCTCTGCAAAAAAGTAGAAGACATTTCAGGAGAAGCGATCGCCTATGGTAACCTGGGAAGCTATTATCAGATAAAAGATCAAAATCAAAAAGCCATCGAGCTATTTGAAAAAGCAGAAAAGATATTTGAAGAGATGCAAATGCAGCCTAATCAGGCCGACATGTTCTTCAATCTGGCAACTTCTTATCTGTACTTAAAAGATTACAAACGCTCACTGGAATATGCCAAACGATCGCTGGATATGGCGAAAAAAATAGAAAGTTTACCGCATCAGCAACAAGCCCATGAAGCCTTAAAAAATGCGTATGAAAAGTCAAATAACATTCCACTTGCCTACCATCACTATCAGGAATACATCAAAGCACGCGACTCCATCTATACCGAAGAAAGTAAAAAAGAACAGTTCAAAGCGGAAGTTCTCTATGAATACGACAAAAAGAAGTATGCCGACTCACTTAGTCAGAATCTTTTAGCACAGATCCAAAAGCAAGAATTAGAGAAAGAAAAAGAAAAAACAGAAACCCAAAAGCGATTCACCATCTTCTCCTTATTAGGTTTGGTGCTTGCGCTTACACTTGCCGGATTTATTTTTAAAGGATACAAGGACAAACAAAAAGCCAACCGGATCATCTCCGAACAAAAGAAAGAAGTTGAATTGCAAAAAGATGTGATCGAAGCAAAAAATACCGAGATCATTGATAGTATTGAGTACGCCAAGCGTATTCAGACATCATTACTTCCTACTGAAGTATATATAGAAAAAACATTGAACAGATTAAATAAAAAATGATCCTATGAAAAAAAAGCTACTCCTGTTTTCATTGCTCATTTCCATGCTGAGCCTTCATGCTCAAAATGTTGATTCCTTGTGGAGTATTTTCAGAAATACTAAAAATCCGGACAGTATCCGTTTCGAAGCATTTAATGATATTGCCTGGGGCTGCTTGTTTACCAACCCCGACTCTGCCTACCTGCTTGGACATCAGGAATTGGAAATGGCCAGAGAGAAAAGACTTCCCGTATGGGAAGCTAAAGCACTCAATACCATTGGTGCATCCTATCAATTAAAAGGTAATTATGCTAAAGCCATCGATTTTTATCAGCAAAGTTTAAAGATCAGGGAAAAGCTAAAAGACACAAAAGGCATATCCGCTTCGGTGGCGAACATTGGAAGTATCTATATCAATATCGGTGAGTTTGAAAAAGCATTAACCTACCAACTCAGGAGTTTGAAAATTTTCGAACTCATGAACAACAAGCAAGGTATGGCAAGTGCTTATAACAACATCGGACTTATTCATAATAACCTTGGGCATTACGATCAATCAATAGAATACACCACCAAAGGATTAAAACTGTTTGAAGAATTGGGCGACAAACAAGGAGTAGCTGCATCTATGAGTAATTTGGGAAATACCCACTACAGCACAGGCGACTATTTAGTCGCGCTTGAATACCAAATGCAAAGTTTGAAATACGCTGTTGAAAGTGGCGACAAACAAGTGGAATCCATTACCATGTCGATCATCGCCCGCACTTATCTAAAACAAAAAAAATACAATCAGGCCATTGAATTTGCCACGAAAGCCAAACAACTCGCAGTGGCTGCCGAAGATATATCGGCTGAAAAGGAAGCCACAGCAACACTCTATGATATTTACAAAGCAACCAATAATCACAACAAAGCACTTGAAAACTACGAACGGTTCATTGTTTTAAAGGACAGCTTATTTAAAGAAGATAATCAACGGGAGATCGCACAAAAAGAATTGGAGTATGAGTATGAGAAGAAAGCGGCTGCCGACAGTGTTAGAAACGAAGAAGAGAAACGTGTAAAAGACGCACTCATCTTTGCTAAGAACGCTCAAATAGAACAGGACAAAACACAAAAATGGGCCTTGGCAGGTGGGGTTATTCTCTTGATCATTTTTGGATTCTTCATGTATAATCGTTTCAAGATCACGCAAAAACAAAAGAACATTATCGAAGAAAAACAAAAAGAGATTTCTGCATCTATCAATTATGCAAAGCGAATACAATACGCACTTCTCGCCCATGATGAATTACTCAAAACGAATTTACCCGATCATTTTGTACTCTTCAAACCAAAGGACATTGTAAGTGGCGATTTTTATTGGGCAACACAAAAAGAGGATAAATTCTATCTGGCTGTTTGTGATAGCACCGGTCACGGTGTTCCGGGTGCTTTCATGAGTTTATTGAACATTAGTTTTTTGAACGAAGCGATCAATGAAAAAAATATGGAGGAACCTAACCGTATTTTGGAACATGTCCGCAAACGATTGATCAAAAACATTTCACAAGAAGGTGCGCAGGATGGTATGGATGGTATCCTGATCTGTTTTGACAGAAAAAACAATTCGATCAGCTATGCTGCAGCACATAACAAACCAATCCTGATTAAAGGAACAGAATTAATTGAATTACCAGCCGATAAAATGCCGATCGGAAAAGGTGAAAAAAATGAACCATTCCGTTTGCATACCATCTCAGCCCAAAAAGGCGATATGCTCTATCTTTTCACAGATGGTTATGCCGATCAATTTGGTGGAGAACATGGTAAAAAATTCAAATACAAACAATTAGAGGAATTATTCAGAACGATCTCCTCCAACTCATTAAACACGCAAAGAGAGGAACTGGAAACAACATTCACTAACTGGCAGGGAAATCTGGAACAAATAGATGATGTTTGTATCATTGGAATACGTTTTTAAATTTTATACTTTTGGCCCTGAATTTGTAATTCTAGCATCCGAAAAAATTAAAATCTAATCTGTATGAAAAAATTAATCTTTGCTCTTTTTGTAGCAGTAGCTGCTACTTCAAGCACTTCCGCACAAGAATACAAGAAGGTATTCTTTAAAACACAAACCGTTGAAACTAACGATGTAAAAGTAACCATTGATGGAGCAGTTGCTACCGCACGCGAAACCAAATTCAAGATCAAATTGATCAACAAGACCAACGATTATTTGATCTATAAACCGGCAGAAAGCACCTTCAAAATTGGTGGAAAATCCTACAACCCTACCGAGAAATGGGTGATCATCCGTCCGAATGACGATGGATCAAGCGTACTCAACATTCCGGGAACAGATTTTTTAGTGGCTGCTGATTATGATTTTGTATTAGATGGTTTGTACCGTGTGAACACCAATACAGGTGGTATTTCTACACCTGACTTTAAACTTCCGGCATCTGTAAATGACTTTAAAGCAGGGAATTTTGCTGTTTCCCTAAAAGCCAGTAAAGTAAAGAAACTGACTGCAAGAACAGACGTTCCATTTGATGTAACCTATAATGGCGACAAGATCGGGATCTTTGAACCCAATAAAATTGCGATGAAAATGCCTGATGGCAAAGAATATGCAAACTACCATTCTGACAGAAAACCGGAAGTATTTGAAAAAGGAAAAGAAGATAGCTTTACGGTAGCATGGAAAGATATTCCTACAACATCAGGAGATATGCAAAAAGATGAAATGACCATCCTTTGGAGAGATGCCTTTAAAGAAGTAACACCGGATAAAATGAAATCGCAAAATTTCACGATCCTATTCGATAAAGAAACTTCTGAACTAAAAGGAAAATAATAAAGCCTTAAAATTCTATTACCAAAACGCTTTGCACTATCAGCAAAGCGTTTTTTTATTACTTTTACCCTTGATGAAAAAGATACTGGTCATTTATTACACACAAACGGGTCAATTGAAAAGTGCGATCGATGCTACGTTGAAACCGTTTGAAAATGACAGTAATTATTCTATCAAATATCTGAAGGTGGAGCCTAAAGTTGCTTATCCTTATCCTTGGAGCTATACCGAATTTTTCGATGCTTTTCCGGAAACAGTACAAGGAGTTCCTACTGAATTAGCGCCTTTTGATCTTGATCCATCCGAACATTTCGACCTGGTGTTCATTGCTTATCAACCTTGGTTCTTAAGTATATGCATCCCTATCAACTCTTTCCTTCAAACTCCGGAAGCTGCATTGTTATTGAAAAATAAAAATGTGATCACACTTATTGCCTGCCGCAATATGTGGCTGGGCGGACAAGAGAAAATGAAAGCACACCTCTTGCGATTACAAGCCAACCTGGTTGGCAATATTACCTTCGTTGATAAATCGGCCAATCTGGTAAGTTTAGTAACCGTATTAGCATTCGTACTGAAAGGTGTGAAAGAAAAATTCATGGGTATTTTCCCAAAATACGGGGTATCCGACAAAGACCTGAGCGAAGCGTATCTCTTTGGTGAAGTGATCAAGAAACACTTAAATGCCGGTAATTACGAAGGACAACAAGCGGAATTGAATACATTGGGTGCCACCAACATCCGTGGGAATCTCTTACTCATGGAAGGCCGTGGAAGAGCCTTGTTCCCACTCTATGCCCGCTACATCACTAAAAAAGGTGGAAAAGGAAGCGAAGAACGCAAGACACGAGTGCGTATCTTCGGAATTGTACTGCCTACAGGCATTTTGATCTTATCTCCTATCATCACGATCCTATCTCGTTTAGCACCACTCCTGTTCCGGAAAAAGTTCCAAAAAGAGATCGAATACTACTCTCAAAACTCCCTTCGATAAAAGAAAAGAAGGAATTAGTAAGTTTTTTGAAAATAATCAGTTTTCGTTTCCAATAAATTGATTTATTCTATTATTTTTGTTTTTTAACTAAACCCCGAACTTGGGTCAGCAATGATCCTGTTATGATGAATATGGATAAAGCAGTATATATCAATAGAATAGCAAAATTTTTACCCGGTGCACCTGTAAGCAATGACGAAATGGAAGAGTACCTGGGCTTTGTTGGTGGTAAAAAATCCCGTTCGAAATCGATCGTTCTAAGAAATAACAAGATTACTACCCGCTACTACTCACGCGACAAACAAGGAAACAGCACACATACCAATGCAGAATTAACTGCCGAAGCCATCCGTGCGCTTTGCACCAATGGATTCAAGTTGGATGATATCGAATTACTTACCAGTGGAACTACTTCTCCCGATCAGATACTTCCTGCTCACGGTGTTATGGTACACGGTCTGTTAAAATCAAAACCGATTGAAACCATCACTTTTTCAGGTTCTTGCTGCTCCGGTATGAATGCCTTGAAATATGCATACATGTCGGTGCTAACCGGTAACTCTAACAATGCAGTTACAACAGGATCTGAAAAATTATCTACTTGGATGAGTGCTCAAACATTCGAAGAGGAAGCAAATAAATTAAGTGAATTGGAAGAAAATCCAATGCTGGCATTCGAAAAAGATTTCCTTCGTTGGATGCTATCCGATGGTGCTGCTGCTGCTCTTCTTTCTAACAAACCGAATCCGGATGGCATTTCTTTAAAGATCGAATGGATTGAGATCTGTTCCTTTGCAAGTGAAGTAGAAGCGTGTATGTACGTTGGATCCGACAAAGATGCAGAAGGAAACTTACACGGCTGGAGCGAATACAAACCCAAAGAATGGTTGGAGAAATCGATCTTCGCCATGAAACAGGATACACGATTACTCGATCAATACATTGCTCAATTGGGCACCAAACGTTATGTGGAAATGTTCCAAAAACATAATGTTGATCCAAAGAGCATCGACTGGTTCTTACCACATATCTCTTCTGAATATTTCCGCTCTAAAGTGGATGATGAAATGAAAAAATATGGTGTGGAACTTCCTCAGGAAAAATGGTTCGTAAACCTTACAAAGGTTGGAAACATTGGCGCAGCCTCAATTTTCCTTGCCGTTGAAGAATTAATGAATTCAGGTAAATTGCAAAAAGGACAAAAGATCGCATTAACCGTTCCGGAGAGTGCCCGTTTCTCTTATGCTAACGCATTGTTAACTGTTGTATAGTCATGGAAACAATGGAAAAACCGATCATTGAAGGAGCTGCTGTTTCTGCACTCATTCCTCAAAAACCACCGATCGAAATGGTGGATAAACTGTGGTTCAACGATGAAATAACCACTATCTCCGGATTTACCATCAAAGCAGATAATATCTTTTGTGAGAATGGTGTGTTCACTGAACCGGGAATCGTTGAGAACATTGCTCAAACAGCTGCATTGCGTGTTGGTTATATGGTTTCTCTTCTCGAAAAGAATGGTGAAAAAGTAAATCCTCCTGTTGGATACATCGGTGCTATCAAACGCTTAAACATTCATCAACTTCCAAAAGTAGGTGCTGAACTTAAAACGGAAGTGATCATTCAACAGATCATTTTTGATGTTACACTTATCACCGGCAGATCAACCGTAAATGGTGAACCTGTTGCCGATTGTGAAATGAAGATCTTTTTAAAGAAAGACTAATTTTTTCATGGATCCTAACGCTGCCATTGAATTAAAAGATCTGATAAAGATTTATAAAGGTGCAGCCATTCCTGCAGTCAACAACATCACACTTCATATTCCGAAAGGAAGCATCTTCGGCTTACTTGGTCCGAATGGTGCAGGAAAAACTACCACCATCAGTATGATGTGTGGATTGATCAACCCCAGCAGCGGACAAATTCAAGTAGAACAATTCAGTGTTCAAAAACAAAAAGAAGAAGTAAAAAAGATCATCGGTGTGGTTCCTCAGGAAATTGCCCTCTATCCTACTCTTACTGCCTTTGAAAACTTGCAATACATCGGCAACATGTATGGGCTCAAAGGAGATGCGCTAAAACAAAAGATTCAAAACAATCTCATCACCTTCGGATTGGATCAAGTACAACATAAAAAGATCGACACGTTTTCCGGAGGAATGAAACGCAGAATAAATCTGATCGCAGGCATTCTACACGATCCTAAAATATTGTTTCTTGATGAACCCACTGTTGGTGTGGATGTACAATCCAGAAATGTGATCACCGAGCATTTGCATTTGTTGAACAAAAATGGAATGACCATCATCTATACTTCCCATTTGATGGAAGAAGCAGAAAATCTTTGTACCGACATTGCCATCATCGATCATGGAAAGATCATCACACAAGGGAAACCAAAAGAGTTGATACAACAGCATCACACTGAAAATCTGGAGCAATTGTTCTTAAAACTAACGGGTAAAAAATTGAGAGATCATTAACATGCTACGCCTCACATCTACCATACGGAAAGAACTCTTGATATTGCTGCGCGACAAAGGCGGACTGGCGATCATGTTCCTTATGCCCATGGCAATGATCACCATCATGGCACTCATACAAGATGCTCCATTTAAAGATTATCAGGAAATGAAGATCCCGCTATTGCTGGTAAACAAAGATACCGGCTCATTGGGTAAAGCCATCGAAAAAGGATTGAATGAATCAAAAATGTTTGACATCAACAAACAAGCACTCAAAGATACAGAAGTAAAACAAACCGTTAAAAAAGGTGATTTTGAGATCGGCATCCTAATCCCTGAAAATGCCACACAACAACTGGATCAGAATGTGGATCTGTTTGTTACCAAAAAATTATCTGAAGCAGGACTAGGGGATTCGATTGTTGCTGAAAACCAAAACACAGAAACACTCAACCTCAGTATCTACTTTGCACCTGATACAAAAAAGTCGTTTCGGGTAAGTATTATCAATTCCTTGAAACAATCCACATCAAAAATTGAGACACAAACTTTATTGAACTTCTTCAGCAAAGAACTCAATAAGGATGGTGAGCAAATGAATGATAAAGAACAAATGAAAGACTTTGTTCAATTCAATGAAATTAGTACTGTTGAAACACCACAGGAAGCACTTCAACTCAATTCGGTTCAGCACAATGTGCCGGCATGGACCATTTTTGGTATTTTCTTTATTGTCATCTCCATGGCAGGAAGCATCATTAAAGAACGTGATGATGGAAGTTACTTAAGAATCAGAACAATGCCCGGTTCTTTTATTACAGTGCTATCAGGAAAGATCATCAGCTATTTATTCATTACCATCATACAAGCTGTATTGATGTTGTTGGTGGGTTTATATCTTCTTCCTTTGCTGGGTTTACCCAAACTAAGCATCGGCTCCAATGTTTTGGCAATGTTTTTAATGATCGTTTTCACCGGACTGGCAGCTACAGGATTCGGAGTAATGGTAGGAAGTATTTTTAAAACACACCAGCAGGCTTCTACCTTTGGAGCTGTTAGTGTTGTTATATTGGCTGCACTCGGAGGCATCTGGGTGCCTGTATATGTAATGCCTGAAGCGGTACGCATTATGGCTGAATTTTCTCCATTATACTGGAGCTTAAGTGGTTTTCATAAACTGTTTTTAAATGCAGGTACACTCACAGATATTCTTCCCTATCTCTTGAAATTGAGTCTTTTCTTTTTTGCCTGTCTGGCAACTGCTTTCTATTTTGATAAGCAATCACAATAAAAAGAATCAACGCTCTGATTATCAACCAAAAAGCATTCTTCCAACATTCAATTATTTAAACAAAAAATAGCTTTTTGTTGTTATATTTGTGTCCCAACAAAAAGTCAAAATAACATTTAAGACTTACACTATGGATCTAGAATTTAACAAGAACGAAGACAAGATGAATCTGCTGATCTCTGCCATGGAGCAGAAATTAGCTAAAGTATATTTAGGAGGCGGAAAAAGCAGAATTGATAAGCAACACGAACAAGGCAAATTAACGGCCCGTGAACGTATCGAATTCTTGATCGATAAAGATTCCAAAACAATTGAGATCGGTGCTTTTGCAGGCGATGATATGTACAAGGAACATGGCGGTTGTCCTGCAGGTGGTGTGGTAGTAGTGATCGGATATGTAAGCGGAAAGCAATGTATCATTGTTGCCAATGACGCTACTGTAAAAGCCGGTGCCTGGTTCCCTATTACAGGTAAAAAGAATTTACGTGCGCAGGAAATAGCGATGGAAAACCGTTTACCGATCATCTATCTGGTGGACAGTGCCGGTGTGTATCTTCCAATGCAGGATGAGATCTTCCCTGATAAAGAGAATTTCGGACGTATTTTCCGTAACAATGCGATCATGAGCAGCATGGGAATTCTACAGATTGCCGCTGTAATGGGAAGCTGTGTTGCCGGTGGTGCTTACTTACCGATCATGAGCGATGAAGCAATGATCGTTGATAAAACAGGAAGTATCTTCCTTGCAGGATCGTACCTTGTAAAAGCTGCTATTGGTGAGAACATTGACAATGAAACATTGGGTGGCGCCACCACACATTGCGAAATATCAGGTGTTACCGACTATAAATGTGTGGATGATAAAGATTGCTTGACACGCATCCGTAACATCATGAGCAAAGTAGGTGATTTTGAAAAAGCGGGATTCAACCGCGAAAAACCTGCTGAACCAAAAAAGAATCCGAAAGAGATCGTTGGTATCATTCCCGATACACGCGATAAACAATATGATATGCAGGAGATCATCGATCGTTTGATCGATAACTCTGACTTTGAAGAATACAAAGAAGGCTACGGACAAAGTATTTTATGCGGCTTGGCACGTATTGATGGCTGGGCAGTTGGGATTGTTGCCAACCAACGTAAAGTGGTAAAAACTAAAAAGGGTGAAATGCAATTTGGTGGCGTTATCTATAGCGACAGTGCCGATAAAGCTGCACGCTTCATCATGAATTGCAATCAGAAGAAAATTCCATTGGTGTTTTTACAGGATGTAACCGGCTTTATGGTAGGTTCTAAATCCGAACATGGTGGTATCATCAAAGACGGAGCAAAACTGGTAAATGCCATGAGTAACTCGGTGGTACCTAAATTCACTATTGTAATAGGAAACAGTTACGGAGCAGGAAATTATGCGATGTGCGGAAAAGCGTATGATCCACGTTTGATCGTTGGATGGCCTACAGCACAAATGGCAGTAATGGGTGGTGCACAGGCCGCAAAAGTATTGGTACAGATCGAAGTTGCATCTTTAAAAGCAAAAGGTGAAGAGATCACTCCTGAGAAAGAGGCTGAATTGTTCAACAAAACAAAAGACCGTTACGACAGTCAGACCACACCTTATTACGCAGCTGCCCGCTTATGGATGGATGCTATTATTAATCCATTAGATACACGTAAATGGATCTCTATGGGAATTGAAGCAGCTAACCACGCTCCTATCACTAAACCATATAATGTAGGCGTGATTCAAACCTAATTCGATTTTTAAAGAAAAAAAACTTATTTTTGCTACATCAATCAAACAATTATGACAAACAAAATTATAACACCTCGTTTTTTATTTATTACAACGGTTCTTTTGGTAGCTGCTATCACCCGTTTGTTTCCGCACATTCCTAACTTCACGCCTATTGCTGCAATGGCATTATTTGGTGGAGTGTATTACAACAATAAAACAATGGCTTTTGTAATGCCATTACTAGCCATGCTGGTAAGTGATGTATTGTTAGAACTAACAACAGGTTGGGGTTTTCACAACACCATGATCTATGTATATGTAAGTTTTGTTCTTACTACAATGATAGGTTTCATGGTTAATAAAAATGTAACATTCAAATCAGTTGCTGTTGGTTCATTAGCATCCTCTGTTATATTCTTCATCATCACTAACTTTGGTGTATGGGCTGCAAATGGATTTGTTGGCGGATTAGCAGGATTAAATACAACGTACATCATGGGTATTCCTTTCTTTGCTCCTACTTTGGTTGGTGATATTTTCTTCAATGCTATCTTGTTTGGTTTGTTCTACTTGGTACAGATCAAAAAACCGGCTTTGATCAAAGCGTAATTATTTCTTAAGACATAAAAAAAGGCGAAACAAATTGTTTCGCCTTTTTTATTTATAGCTGCAACCCTATTACCAGTAGATCATCCACCTGTGGCTCATCCTGTCTCCAGTTAAGGTGTGCATATTGCAAAAACGACTCCTGCTCTTCCATCTCCATGGATTGTGCAGATAGCAACAGTTCTTTAAACCGTTTCCGGTTGAACTTCTTTTTTTGCTCTCCACCAAACTGATCGCAATAGCCATCCGTAAAAAAGTAAAAACTATCACCTTGTTTTATTTCAATGGTTGTTGTTGTAAATACTTTCTCTGCATCTCCATAAAATCCGATCGGGAAACGGTTGCCTTCAAATTCTATAAAATCACCATCTCTCACCATCAGCATCGGACGGAAAGCACCTGCATAAGAAAATGTATTTTCTACAAAATCGAATACACCCAATGCTACATCCATTCCATCGTTCGTAACAGAACCATCGCCTTTTTTATTCAAGGCTACAAACAACTCTTCATCCAAGGCATACAAGATCTCTGAAGGTTCTTCTATTCCCTTTTTTACGATCACTTCTTTTAGTATACCATTCGCAATGATGCTCATCAAAGCGCCCGGCACACCATGTCCTGTACAATCAACCGCTGCTATGAATGCTTTATTTCCTCTTTGAAAAAAGAAATAATAATCGCCACTCACCACATCTTTGGGTTGAAACAATACAAAGGCATCTTTAAATGCAGCACGTATCTTCTGAACATCGGGCAATATCGCTTCCTGTATCCTGCTGGCATATTGAATGCTATCCAACATGTCTTTGTTATGTTGTACCAACTCTTTGTTCTTTTCTACCAGTTGTTGCTCCGCTTTTTTTCTGTCGGTGATATCATGACCGATCCCCACCAAGGTATTCTCTGGTCCTTTTGATGTATTCCATAAGATCCATCTGTCGGCCCCCGTTGATGTTTTTAACAAACGTTCATAGGGAACAGCAGCAAGCAATGAATCCTGTTTCAATTGCTGCAAAGCCAATGCTTTGATGTCGGCACGTTCGTCTGCATCATCGCGGGTCAGATCCCACCAGCCTTGCCCCATCAATTGTTCGGGTTCAAAGCCAAGGATCCGCTTCGCGGAAGGACTAACATATTCAACCTCTCCGAGTTTGTTGACAACTACGATCAAACTATTGAGTTTTTCGAGTATAGCATCTGTAACGAGTGACATAACAAATAGTAATTGGTCTAATGACCATTAAATGATTTCAGTAAAAAATTGATTGTTTGAGTGCCTAAAAGGCGATTTGCCGGTGATTACTTACGAATGATCGTAATGCGATTGACGCGTGTAATGGGCATAAAATGGCTAATTCGTCCCCAATAACAGAACGAATTAAATGTAGAATTTGTGATATGTAATTTCTGAGCCATTAAATTTTTGATGGCACAAATGTATCGTTAATTTTTAAATATCAAAATATTTTTTTGATGACAGCATTTTCAAAAACATAAAAAAGCCCCTTACACATGCATGCAGGGGCTTAAAAAGCACTAAGGCTTTTTTATCTTCTCTTGGCATTAAATCCAAAAGAAAGTCCCAACCTCAAACCATCTTTATTGGGAACAGCGTAAATATTCACAGGGATGTTCAACTTACCTGACTTAAATGTTTTACCGGCAGCAATGATGAAGCCTGCCTGAAATTCCAACTCTCCTCTACTATCTACTCGCTTTTCAATTGAATATGGATTTGCAGAATAAGGATCAGTCCAATCATTTCTCAAATGCCACTCACCTGCTCCATCATAATAACCATCGGCTTTACGTGTAACATTAAAGGTTGGACCAAAAGCGATCTCCCAACCGTATTTATTATTTCTAAATCCATTCATGATCGTTAAGCTGGGAATAAAGATGTTTTGATTAAAGCCTGTTACCATCGGTAAGAATTCAAATAAAGCTTGATTGTTTCCTTCGTTCAAATATTGAACTTCAAACTGATACCCAAATTGAAAATGAACCGGATAGGCATCAAAACCACCTTTATCTTTTGACATTTGAAATACTTCTCCTACTTCACCTGTAAAATAAGCAAATCCCATACGTGGTCCGGAAAGATTCACTTTTGTCTGATCCGGATTATTAGTAGCATTTTCAAATGAATTCTTTTCTGTTAAAGCCGTTTGAACAGGTTCCGGCAATGGTTCTTTGCCAAACATTTTCTGCATCGTGATCTTGATCATGCTTTGAATATCATCCTGCAAGTCGAGGTACTCACCTACCTGCGACTTTTCAATCGTACCGCTTGCCACATCGATCAAACGGAACGTTACAACAATGTTCTTTCCAATTTTTTCCACACTTCCTGTAAACATTTTATCCGACTTGATGATCTTTCCTACTTCCACCAAGCACATTTTACCATAACAATTGGTGATGTTGATCTTATTCTTTTCGATCACATAATTTACATCGTAAGCATCCATCACCTGAAACATACTCAGTTTTTCTAATTCAATACGCACCATACTTCCCATTTGATCGGGCTTTGCCTCTATTCCTTTCGTATCAATATTCAATACGGTAACAATGGCTTTCCCTCCGGTATTATTAGGGATTGAATCCTGTGCCCATGCGATAGAATTGAATGCGATGAGCAAGGTCAATAATGACCATTTTTTTACATCAAATAAACGGGCATACAGATCATACGTTTTACTCGTGTATTTTTCAAGCATATTCAGATTCAGGAATAACAACAGATTTTCTGTTGAGATGGTTTGCTTTTCTTTTGAACTCATTTTAGAATTCAGTTTTGCTAGGTTTAAGTTTGTTTTCATGGTTTTGAGTTTTAGTATTTTTGATTATATAATTTGACAGCTTCTTTTAAATTTCTTTTTTGTGCATTATGGTTACTAGCAGCTATTCCTATACTTACACCTGCAGCCATAGCACCTGCTATAAAATAACTGGCATCATTTTCAGAGATAGCAGCCGCCAAACCAGCTACACCAAATGGGAAAGCTAAAAATCCGATCGATTTTAATTTGCGGTTGTTCTCCGACTGGATTGCCAATTGTTTTATCTTATTATCCTTTGAATGCTCGATCAAATAATTACACAATGTTTTGGGAGTGTATAAATGTTTATCCAACAAATAATCATTCGAACCCAGATCATGTATTTTAAGTGGCGAAAGATCATTGGAAGAGATCGATCGTAGCGAAAAGCTGTTTGAATTATCCATAACGGATTTCGTAGCGGCCACTTTAACAGTATCATAGTAAACCTTTTTTGCCGGACGAAACCAAGGCTTCACTTCCGGGAAAGAATCGCATTTTCCATTTTCATATCTAATGTGGGATATTTCATACTTATCTAGTACATAAGCAGGACCTTCTACAAAATCGGCTTTTTTATACTTGATCTCCATGTCGGAGATCTCTGTTACTTTTCCATAGATACAGGTCTTATTAAAATCGCAGATGGAATCCTGTCCAAAACAATTAATATTCCATAGGATCATGAATAAGATCAGGAGTAAATAAATAACAGGCTTAATGGTTTGTTTTATTGTTCTCATGCTTTTCAGATTAAAGGGTTTGCCATTCGGATATATTTTGAATGAACTCATTCAAATTAACTGTGCTTAACAATGAGATCAGCAATGCGATCAATAATGCCAAACAGCAAGAAGCAAGGATCCCTTGCAGACGGGATGATGAACGATACGTTTCAGTGATTAATGTTTTCATGATGATTTGGTTTAAGTTTCTGGAGCAAAACTATTCCAAGTCGAAAAGGAGAAGAAACGGAAACGTAAACCCTAGCCGGTCACTCAAAGCACTTATTACAAAAGGGAGCAAATGGAAACAAAAAAGAATACAGGAATTTGCATTTTTTGCAAATCGTTTCGCTATATTTACTATTAATTACTAAAAATTGCAAAATCAATAAGTACAAACTGCAATAGAAAAATGGCAAAAAAAGAAAAGGAAAATGCTCAAATGGTGCTGATGCAACGTCTGAAAGACGCTCTTCCTGCAAACATGTCCCTGGTTGATGAATTGGCCGATCTTTTACAAGTAAGTAATGATAGTGCCTACAGAAGGATGCGTGGCGAGACCGCCTTAAGTATTGAGGAGATTGCTGCTATTTGCAAACGATTCAAGATCTCTTTCGATGCCTTTATCAATGGCAGCGACAATGGAATGGTTACTTTTTCCTATAAACAGTTAAGTAATGACATCAATAGCTATCAACAATACCTTCAGAACATTAGCAATGATCTGTTGAAGATCGGCAGTTTTCCGGATAAACAGATCATTTATGCTGCTGAGGACGTACCTCTATTTCACCATTTTGCTCATAATGAGCTTACCGCCTTCAAAATATTCTACTGGAACAAATCCATATTGAATGTAAAGGAATTTGAGAATCAAAAATATGACAAGAGTTTGATCGCACCTGAATTGATCGAGGTGGCGAACCAGGTGATCGAACGTTATTCAAAGATCCCATCCATAGAGATCTGGAGCGATGATACAGTGAACAGTACCTTAAAACAGATCGAATTTTATTGGGATTCAGGGATCTTCAAATCAAAAGAAGATGCCTTGTTGATCTGCAAGGAAGTCAAATTGATGCTCGATAGGATTAAAAAACAAGCCGAAGCCAACACCAAATTCGATCTGCATGATCAGCCTGTTGGGGAAAATAATTATACGCTTTACCATAGTGATGTGATGATCGGCAATAACTGTATTCTGGTTCAAATGGGCCCTGTAAAAGTAAGTTACCTTTCTTACCATACATTCAATGCAATGACCACCACCAACAGTTTCTTCTCGGAAGAAACGGATATTTGGCTGAAGAATCTGATCAGAAAATCCAATTTAATTAGCGGAGTAGCAGAAAAACAACGCTATCGCTATTTTAAACGCATAGACGATATGCTCGAAAAACTCATTTCTAAAATAGAAAATGAATAAAAAAAGAAGCCTCTCCAGTAAAACTAGAGAGGCTTCTTCTATTAAACCAATACCATGAAACCTTTGGCAATGGATGTTGCACGGATGGCATCATGTATCTTTTCCTGAGTTGCGCCATGCTGAATAACACTTTGCTCATGCGATTTTACACACATCTCACAGCCGTTCAGGGCCGACACGCACAAACTCAATAATTCAAAAAGCTCTTTCCCTAAAAGCGGATTAAGCATAATGGTCATTTTTATTCCTGGATTCGCCAAATTATAATACTCCTTTTCAATAAAATGACGGAAGCGATAATACACATTATTGATATTCAGCAGAGAGACCAATGAAAATACTTCAGCGATCTCCTGTTCGTTCACACCAAGCGCTTTTGCTTTTTCAGTCAGCTTAGCAATCAAAAGCGGATTATTCTGATTGATGGCTACCGATAAGAATATCAATGTCGATTCTATCTCAGAAAGGTTTTGAAACTTAAAGGCATTCAGTGTATTGATCTTCAGGTCGCGTATGTATTTATAGTCCACATTCGCGATCTCATCTAGTTTCGGGAATGATTGCTCTGCTTCAATGCCAAATGCGGCTAGCAGATCCTGACGGGTTTCGTTTTCTAGTGCAGTCATGTTCTTTTATTTAAGATTATAATTTGATCGTTTCTTGTCCCTTTTCCCAGTTGCATGGGCATAATTCATCGGTTTGCAAAGCATCCAACACCCGCAATACTTCATCTACATTACGTCCAACACTCATATCATTGACACTCACCCAACGGATAATGCCTTGTGGATCTACGATATATGTTACCCTATAAGCCGTTTTATCATCGGCACTTAAAATCCCTAGCTCTTCAGCCAATGATTTAGAAGTATCGGCCAACATCGGAAAACGTAACCCTCTCAGGTCATCATGATTATTTCTCCAGGCAAGGTGTACAAACTCTGTATCGGTTGATGCTCCGATCAACTGTGTGTCACGATCTTTAAAATCGTTGTAATGTTTATTGAACTCTGCTATTTCGGTCGGACAAACAAACGTAAAATCTTTTGGTCACCAGAACATAACGGTCCATTTTTCATTATTAAACAATGCTTCAGAGCTCAGGTCTGAAAATTCTTTTCCTTTTTCTAAACTAACTACTGCTGTTTTTTTGAAGGCAGGAAATGTGCTGCCCACTGATAAAATTCTATTCATGTTATTTTGGGGTCTTATGCCTGCATTGCAGGCGGTTGATATTATTGTGAATTATCCTAAAAAACTGGAATACATCCAGGTTAATTTTTCATGCTCTTTCAAGTAATCGCTCATTAAAGAATTGGTAACCTCGTCATCTGCTTTCTGTGCCGACTTCAGGATCTTCTTCTCCAATTTGATAAGGGTTTGTAAACTGTCAACTACATTTTTTACCGTATCATTCGCTGTTGATACTTTGGTGGTTTCTTTAATGGCGCTTATTTTTAAATAATTGGAGAAGCGGTGCTCCGGTGTTTCCGAAAGTGTAAGTATCCGTTCTGCTACTTCATCTATCTTTAAGAGGGTGTCGTTATACAACTCTTCAAACTTTACATGTAATTCAAAGAACTTCTCACCTTTGATGTTCCAGTGAAAGCCTCTTACATTGGAATAAAACAGTTGCAAACTAGCCAGGAACACATTCAGCTCAGCGGCTAATTCTTTATTTGATTTAGTTGTTTTCATTTGATATCGGGTTAATTGTTTTACAACACAAAATTCTTACACTTTTAAACATAAATCAAATTGATATTTTTTATATTTGTATAGATTTTATCTATATAAATATGACACTCACACAATTGCAGTATATCCTGGCGGTCAACAAGTACAAACATTTTGTTACAGCTGCCGAAAAGTGTTTTGTTACACAACCAACCTTGAGTATGCAAATACAAAAGCTTGAGGAAGAATTAGGCTTGATCATATTTGACCGAACAAAACAGCCCATTGCCTTAACATCAGAAGGTGAAAAGATCATTGAGCAGGCTCAAAAGATCATGTACGAAGCAGAACAAATGAAGGAGATCATATCGGAACAAAAAGGCAGTTTGGAAGGTGTTCTTACGATTGGCATCATTCCCACGCTGGCTCCCTATCTGCTGCCCTTCTTCATCACCGACTTCATTAAAAGATATCCGAAGATCATTTTAAAGATAGAGGAAGTGACCACTGCGAATATTATTGACAAACTTAAAAATGATGAATTGGATGCGGGAATATTGGCGACCCCTTTAAATCAATCCACATTGAACGAAGAAGCGCTTTTTTACGAACCCTTTGTTGCTTATCTGGGGAAGAAACATCCATTGAAAAGTATAAAAGCATTGAGTGAAAAAGATCTGAAAGATGTAAATGTTTATCTGATGCAGGAAGGACATTGCATGCGCAATCAAACGGCTATGCTTTGCAATGAACAAAACAATCAAAGCAACTTCATTTATGAATCGGGGAGCATTGAAACACTTAAGAAAATGGTGGATATTAATGGAGGGATGACCTTTTTGCCGGAGTTGAGCATCTACGATATCCCTAAATCAAAGATCGATCAGATCCGCTATTTTAAATCGCCTGAACCGGTAAGAGAAATAAGTATTGTTACGCACAGGAGTTTTACGAAAAAACGATTACTGGAAGCCCTAAAAAAAACGATACTTGAACGGATCCCGTCCAAGTATCAATCTGCTAAGAACAAGAAAATTTTCCCCATTATTAAATAGCAACGCCTATCATACAAACATCGTCTATCTGCTCAAAATTCCCTTTCCAGTCTTCAAAAAATGAATTAATATGTTCTTTTTGCTGCTCCATGGGCTTCTTATAATTGTCTAATAACAATTTACGGAAGTAATTATATTTCAATTTTTTACCATTTGGTCCACCAAATTGATCTACAAAACCATCTGAGAACAAATACAATCTATCTTCAGGGAACAGATCAATGACATTATTGGTAAATACATATTCATCTGCATCCATAA
This sequence comes from Bacteroidia bacterium, assembly GCA_016786925.1. Lineage (GTDB taxonomy): Bacteria > Bacteroidota > Bacteroidia > 2-12-FULL-35-15 > 2-12-FULL-35-15 > 2-12-FULL-35-15. Next base: position 24,865 of record JAEUTU010000103.1, on the reverse strand, counting down.
AGTTTCCAATCGGATGCTTATCACCTTTGATTTTTATTATTTCTTCGTTTCGAACAATGAATAAAGGACTTAATGCTCCGGAGAATTCAAGCTTATTAGCTTCCAGATCAATACAACAAATCGCAATATCCATTCCATCTCTTATTTTAGAATCTTCCACATGCTGCTTCAATGTATTGGTTATTATTTTATTAAGCTGTGTAAGAATAACAGCAGGATTAGTATAATTATACTCATTCACCAGCTGATTTAAACCATTGAATCCAATCAAACTCATGAAAGCACCAGGCACTCCATGCCCTGTACAATCAACTACAGCAAACAATATTTTATTCCCTTTCTTTTCAATCCAGTAAAAATCACCACTCACAATATCTTTCGGCTTGTAGATCACAAATGCATTTTTCAAATGCTCCTTAACACTTTCCTCACCCGGAATAAATGCATCTTGAATCCTTTTTGCATACTTTATACTATCTGTAATATGCTTGTTACTTTCTTCGATGATCTCTTTTTGTTTTACAACCTCTTTTGTTCTTTCAATTACCTTTTCCTCCAGATTCTCTACCAAATTGGCATTCTCCAGTGCGATAGCGGTATACGTACCTAAAGTTTTTAGAATATCAATATGCAAAGGAACATAGGCATTTTTCTTAAAGCTTTGAACGGTAATAACGCCTACAATCCGTTCACCGATGGTCATCGGACAAAATAAAAGTGAATCAGGCATATCCCCACTCGGTACTACTATCTTTTTAGTGTATTTGTGATATTCAGTAAGATTATCATTAATAAAGATCTCTTTTTTATTCTTTACACACCAAACAGAATAGTTGTCGTCATTATCCATCGAAACACTGATTGGAGGATAAAACTCCCCTTTTTCAATTTCATAACGATATTCTATTTCATTCCTGTCCGGATGGTAAATTCTAACACCAAAACAATCAGCATTCATCAACTGCGAAACATTTTCATGTAATTTTTTGAAGATAGAATCAAAATTTACACTTGATGTAATTTGCTGTCCGATAACACTTAAAACACGCATATTTTCGTATGAACGTTCTATTTCTTCCTTTTGCTTCGTAACCTCATGCGTACGCTCCCTTACAGTCTCCTCCATCTTCTCGTACAAACGGGCATTTTCTATAGCAATAGCACAGTAAACGGCTAGATTTTTAACCAAGTTCACCTGGTATTCATTAAATGCATTTTTATTAAAGCTTTGTACAGTGATGACACCATTTTTTTTACCTGATATTTTTAGCGGCAGATAAATGAGTGATTGAACCGACTGTCCAACGATCGGCTTTAGTCGTTTTTCGATATACAATCCGGCTTCTGCTTCATAATCGTTAATAACAATATCCAATTCTTTATTAAAACAAACAGAAGCCAAGCGGTTATTATCAGCCAGATCATATCCGGAAGAACTTAACACGACTCCCTTCTCGATATAACCAGGGAAAAATAATTTCGTTTGATCTTCATTAACAATACCAATACCGAATCCCGGTGCATCCATCATATTATTGATAATGTCATATACCGTCCGGTTAATTGTTTCAATGGATAAAAGAGAAGTAATGGTTTTTCCAAGATCACTTAACTTAACCAAATCATTTGACAACAATTCCAGCTGCTTATTTTTCTCATTCAACAACTCCTTTTCTTTCTCCATCTGAGAAATACTGAATTGCAACTCTACCCCTTTTAATTTCTGCTTATTTTTCTCACTGAAATAATCTTCCTTATAGGTGAAATATTTTTTAAAATGCTCTATGAATTTTTGATTATTGCCCTTACGCTCATAAATTTGAGAAAGCCCTTCATGTGATTTGTATATAAATTCTTTTGTATTTGTTTCCGTAGCAACATCCAAAGAAACAGTAAAGTGAGCCAAGGCCAGCTCCAATAGATCCATTTTTAGATACAAGTCACCCAAATGATAATTTGTTTCTGCAATCCCTGATTTAAAATTTAGCTCTTCACGAATTGTCAAACACTCCGAAAACAGCTTTTCTGCATTTACATAATCTTTAATATTCAAGTAAACTTTAGCCAGTCCATCAATTGCATACGACTCTACATTTCTTAAACCAATTGACTTGGCTGTTTCCAAACTACGCTGCTTAAAATCCAATGATCTTTCCAGATCATTAATATTAAAATAAGCAGTTCCTAATCCATCTAGAATTCGCGCCAGCAAATGCTTGTCCTCTTGTTTTTCTGCTAAGTTCAAGCCTTCTGTTAAAGCAGCTATTGCTTTTTTATTATCTCCCGATGTATAATGGATCGACCCTATCCCATTTAGGGCATTGGCTTGTGCATTAATATTATTATCCTTTTTTGCTCTTTCAAGCATTTCATAAGCATATTTTAATGCATTATCATAATCCGCAATAAAATAATAGGCACAAAAAATATGGTAAAGAGCATGCGCCTCAAATACGGAATCATTGTTTTCCTGAAGAATAGGAAGCGCATCAAAAAGGTTTTTTAACGCCTGCTCATAGTCGCCCAGCCAAACCAAACAAGCTCCTTTACAAGCAAACCCTTTGGCTAATTCAGATTGAAGATCATCATTTTGAAATGCAGCAATAATTTGATTGGCCAGTTCAATCCCTTGTTGAGGATTATTCCTGCAAATATCCTTTGATTCAAGCGCAAGTTGATTAACTTGAGTGGTAGTCATAAAAATTAGTAGTTTTTTGTGTCTATCCTTTAAATAGGAATGTTAAGATATAAAAAAACTTAACAATATCAAATTATCCATTTGTAAATAAAAAATCCCAAGAATCTTACATCTTGGGATTTCAATAATAATGAGCTTTGTCTCTATTCAACCGGGTAATCTTTTTGCACCCAGTCTTCTTTAATTCCTGTTGGGATATCCAACACTTTTGCTTTTTTATAACCGGAGTCGGTTAGGTATTTAATAGCAGGACGGATATTCGGGCAGTTTTGAGAGCTGCAGCATCCGCAATACACCACTACTTCTTTATCTTTTCCAACTTTTGCTACTTCATTCTTGAACTTCACAAAATATTCTTCTGTACTTACCGCACCCACTTTAATAGCACCTTTGATCTGATCAACAGGACCAACATTAAAAATAACAGGCTTAACAGCCTTAGGATCGGTAATTTTTTTTGCTAACTCAGCAGTAGAAATGGATTGTTCTTTTTTGATAGGCTCTTGTTGCATAAATGCAAACATGATCACAACAATTGGGATAAAAAATAAAACGGCTCTTTTCATAATGATTTTGTTTAGAATTTGTGATTAAACACTTCAAATATTATTCCAAATTCTACGTTTTGTAATAATTTTGCATCATGAAATTAGTAAAAATCTTCTTTCTACTTGTATTCCTACTTCTATGCGGACTAAAAAAGTCTGATGCTCAGAGTATTAATAAATATAAAAAGAAGCAACGTCATGGAAAATGGGTGATCCCATTCCACAATTCCGACACTTTAATAGATAATACCGGACGTTACCGCTTGGGAGTACCCAAAGGCACCTGGCGTTATTATGACCGTAATGCCCGTCTCATCAAAAAAGAAAAATATGTTTTCAGAAAGATCTATACCACACAATACCATGAAAATGGAAAGATCAAAAGAAAAGGAAAAGCCAAAATTGTGATCAATGATACCATGATCCACTATTTTTATTATGGCAATTGGAATGTATATGACACAGCAGGCGTATTGATCAAAAAACAAACTTATAAGAATGGAATAAAAACAGGGGAACAAATCCTTGTGAAAACAAAAGGCATTAATGATTCATTGGTGAAAGAAGTAAAAAGGATCAATGATCAATTTTATTTGTATTCCGACTCCCTCCGGTGGGCTGAAAACAAATATGGCAAAAACACCTTGATGTATGAAAGATATGTTTCTCTACACAGTTTAAATGCACTAAAAATATTTACCGATATCGACAAGATCATTCAAAAGTTTGGTTATCCGGGAAAGACATTGGTGGGAGAGGATTATGCCATTGTATTTTCCATCATAAGTCAAGGAAACAAAAAGATCAAAGAGAAATATTACGACCTGATCATCAAAGCGGCTGATGAAAAAGAGCTCGATTGGTCGGATGTTGCTTTTTTTGTGGACAAAGTTAAAGTTGCGAAGAAAGAAGAACAGATCTACGGCACTCAATTCCGGTACAATGAAACGGACTTTACAACAACCTATTATCCGATCAAAGATAAAGCACAGTTGAATGAACGCAGAAAAAAAGTGGGACTGACAGAATTAGATCTGAATAAGATAAATGATACAGCAAGTTATTAAGAGCTAAACAGCCATTACTTCCCTACTACTTTAAATTCCGTTCTTCTGTTAAATGCTCTGTTAGCATCTGAATCATTTTTTACTTTCGGTTTCGTATCGCCATAACCTTTGTAAGTTAAACGTTTAGAATCAATTCCGTTCGCTACCAAATAATCATACACTGCTTTTGCACGGTTTTGAGATAATACCTGATTCATTTTTTTGTCACCTACATTATCGGTATGTCCGCTCAACTCTCCTCTGATAGTTTTGTTAGCAGAAAGGAATGCCACCAACTTGTTAAGCTCTGCTTTCGATTCCGGCTTCAGTTCAAACTTCGCTGTTTCAAAGAATACATTCTTCAACTCGATCACCGAGCCTGTATCGATAGGCTGCATCGGCACATCCATCAAAAATGGTTTTGACTTATCGGCCAGTTCTTTTAAAGCAAAATTCTCTGAATAGAATAAATAACCCGGCTGTGACACATTCAAGGCATAATTTTTATCGATCGGCAAGCAAACCAAGAACTCACCATTTCCGGAATTAGCATCCGACTCGATCATTGATTTTCCTGTTTCCAGGTCGATCAATTCAAAATGTGCTCCTAATGGTGCTTTTGTACGCACATCATACACTTTCCCTTTTACATAAGTGATCTTGCCCGGACGAGCTGCTTCATACAGGTCAAAATGATAAATATCCAAACCACCCAAACCACCTGCTCTGTTGCTCGCAAAATAAGCCAAATTACCCGATGCTGAAACGATCACACTGTGATCATCCGCATAGGTATTGATCGGATATCCTAAATTAACCGGTGTTCCCCACTCTCCTGCATCGTTCATGCGTGATACATAAATATCCAATCCCCCCATTCCGACATGTCCGTTAGAACCAAAATACAAGGTCTTGCCATCAGGATGAATGAAAACCGACTCTTCTTTTCCAGGGGTATTGATCTTAGCACCTAAATTCTTTGGTGTTCCCCAGCTGCCATCAGGATTCAAAGAAGCACTATAAATATCCGTTTCACCATATCCACCCATTCTTCCACTCACAAAATACAAGGTCTTACCATCGGATGAAAAAGAGGGCTGTGATTCGAATGAAGGAGAATTGATGCGGGAACCGATGTTGTATGATTTCCCCCAGTTCTCTCCCACTTTTTGAGCATAGAAAATATCACAACTACCTAAACCTTTTCTGTTGGGACCATAAGAACCATCTATTTCCTGACAAGCGGCAAAGAAAAGGATCTGCCCATCAGCCGATAAGCTTGGTGCACCTTCATTGCCAGCAGTATTGATACCACTTCCGATCAACGTTGCTTTTTGCCAAACACCATTCACTTTTTTAGCGATCAGGAAATCTTCCTGCAAATTGATCACTTCTGTTCTGTTGTTACGCGTAAACAGGAATGTTTGATCATCGGCTGTAATGGCAGGAAAATACTCATCTAAACTGGAATTGATCCCATCACCAATATTTTTAGGTTCGAATGGAACAGGATTCTTCATTGCTTCAATTGCAAAATTGCAATTCAATAAATTCATTTCTGCCTTCTCTTTCCAATCGGGATTGATGTGCTGATGTTTCAGAAACGCTTCATAATCTTTTTTAGCATCATCATACTTGCCAATTGAGATCTCTAAATTAGCCAGATTGTAATACGTACGTTTGTCAAACTTCGGGTTGATCTCCAATGCTTTTATATACTCGTCAATTGCTTTCTGCGTTTGTTTCTCTTCCGAATAGATCTGTGCTAAAAGCAAATGCGGTTCAATGAAATTAGGATCCTTCTCATATGCATTTTTCAGCTCCTGCTTTGCCTTTTCATCGTTACGTTGATTGAATAATTCCAATGCTTTTTCAAAAGCAGCAATGGCTTTTTTATTGGTACTGGTATATTCACCCGGAGGTAATTGTGCTTTACAAGAAAATAATGCAAAAACAGCAAAAGAGAGGATCAGTATTTTTTTCATGAGTAAATGTGTTCAATTATTATTCCAAATTACGGAATATTCATGTATTTATGTGTTTGAAGCGAGGCATGCCATTGGGGATGTGCCATTATATAATCTACGATCAAAGGCATCATTTCTTTTGCCTTGCTCCATTCGGGCTGTAAAAACAAGATACAATCCTTGCCTACATGCTGCGCATTTTTTTCAGCCCATTCAAAATCATTTTTATTATGAATGATGATCTTCAATTCATTAGCTTTAAGAAAATTCTCTTGCAGTGGCGGACTTGTTTTTTTAGGCGATAAACATACCCAGTCCCAGTCACCGGTTAAAGGATAAGCACCGGATGTCTCAATAAATGTTTGTATGCCTTTGGCTTTTAACTGCTGAGTGATGTAATTTAAATTGTAAATACTCGGTTCTCCGCCTGTAACTACTACAGCTTTGGAAGGATACTTAGAAGCATTCTCCACAATGATATCCACATCGGTGGCAGGATGCAAATCGGCATTCCAGCTTTCTTTCACATCGCACCAATGGCATCCTACATCACAACCGCCTATACGAATAAAATAAGCTGCTTTCCCCGAATGAAAACCTTCGCCCTGAATGGTATAAAACTCCTCCATCAGCGGCAGGATCTTTCCTTCTTCTAATTGTTTATCGTTTAATGTTCCCAAAGTTATAATTCTAATATCAGCATTTTCAGATCGAAGGGATCGAATGAATCTTTCAATTGTGAAATGAATGCTTTTCCATGTTTAACGTAATACGGTGCAAAATTCTCGTAACGCTCCTGAAGTGAATCTTCCGGAAAGAATTTCGACTTGATCTTTTTGATCTGATTGATGCTCGTTTCCTGCTTTTGTTTTTCGGCACGAACCACTTTTGCTTCAATGTTTTTTAAACTGTTTAATGCTTTCTGCATTTCGGCTTCTACAGTGCCTTTCAAGGTTTGGTCAACCGCAACGGCCTTAACCAAAACATCATCAAAAGCAGCAGCGATCTTTTCCTGTTCCTGTTCCAGACTTAATTTACCATCGCTCTGATCCGTAACAAAACGCTTGCTCAACACATCGGCATCCGCAAAAAAATCAGTGATGGTAAAACCTAACTTTTGAATTGTTTGTGAGGTCCGCTCATCACTTAATAAAGCAAAATTTCTTGGCATCAATACAGGGAAGGTGATCTGATGATGATTGAACATCGACAAATATTCCAACCAATACGCGATCTCACCCGGTCCGCCAACATAAGCCAGATTCGGCAATATGTATTGCTGGTAAAGCGGACGTAGAACCACATTTGGACTAAAATGTTCCGGATGCAATTCTATTTCAGTGATCAGTTGCTCTTTGGTAAAACGGATATCTGTATTCAATACTTGAAAAACATCACCATCATTCTCTATCCGTTCACGAATATGATCTTTTGAATAAAAGAAATTGATCTCACGAGGATTTACTTGAGCAGAATATCCAAGCTTAGCCAACTGATCGATCGACTGTTGAACAAGCTGATGATTCGTATTATTCAGGAGATCATCCTTCATAAATAAAGTGAACTCTTGTTTCAATTCTTTTTGGTCGGCATCAAGAATCAGTAAACCATATTCCTTAAACAGTTGATGTACAACATAACGGGTGGCATCGGCTAAGGTCGGGTGCTTTAAATAAGCTTCGGTAAACAAAGCGATCAATTCATTGGCATGATCCGATTCGCCCAATATCTGCTTTAATTCTTCTACAACCGGATCGAGCGATGTGGTCGTTAATCGTCCCACTGCTCCTTTTGCCTGTTCATTGTTCCAAGTCAACTTTTTCCCGAAAAGATTCACTGAACTAACTTCTGCAAAATCATGATCTTCGGAAGCCATCCAATATACAGGAACAAACGTATGTTCAGGGAATTTTTTCTTTAATGCTTCCGCTAAATTGATCGTGGAAATGATCTTAAAAATAAAGTAAAGCGGTCCGGTGAATAAACACAATTGATGTCCGGTACAAACCGTGAATACATTCTTCTCTTTTAATGCTGAAATATTTGCAGTTTGGGAGTTACTTAATTGCAATCCTTTATGTTGTTCCAAAAGAACATCCACCAATACCTGACGATTAATATTTTGAGAAACTCTATCTTGAATGATCGTTTCAAAAGAACTGATCATAGGAGCATAGGCATAAAAATGTTTCAAATGTTGCTCGCCATTGATGTAATCCAAAAACAGTTTTGAAAACTGTCCGGTCTCAGAAAAAGCGATCGTTTGTTTTTTTAGACTCATAATTCCTGCAAATTTAATCAATTTGTTGCGCTTCTGCTTACATTTGCGCTATAATATCAAACACACATGAATAATAAGGAATATACGAATCCATGGACCACATTAAAATCGGAAAAGATCTACGATTCACCCTGGATAGGATTAACCAAGCATGATATATTAAACCCGAATGGAAATCCCGGCACCTACTCGGTGGTGCATTTTAAAAATTTAGCGATTGGTATTTTGCCATTAGATGCAGAAATGAACACATGGATCGTTGGACAATACCGCTACCCGATCGATCAATATTCATGGGAGATACCGGAAGGTGGAGGAAAAAGAGATATACCACCTTTGGATTCTGCCAAGCGTGAATTATTAGAAGAAACAGGCATTACAGCTAATAAATGGACTAAGATCCAGGAAATGTATTTGAGCAATTCGGCCAGTGATGAATTTTGTATTCTTTATGTAGCGCAAGATCTTAGCTTTGGAGAAGCACAACCGGAAGACGATGAACAACTGGAGGTTCGCAAGATCCATTTTAATGAATTATACAGAATGGTGTGTGATGGAGAGATAACCGACAGTTTAACGGTTTCTATTGTATTAAAAGCAAAATTAATGATGCTGGAAGGAAAGCTTTAAGCAGGTTCTAATTCAAACACTTCTTTAAATTGAAAAGGGATCTTGATCATGTGTTCAAAATCCTGCCCTGCCTCTTTGATATCTTCATCATCAAAGCACCAGGTCACTAATACGGTATTTCCTTTTTCATAGATCTCTTTCAGTTTGTACATCACAAACATGAGCATTTTAGCGGAAGACACATTAAAGTATTTCATATTAAACACAAAAATGGTCACCTTGTTAGGCTTTTGTGCGTATTCCGATAAGAAATCCAAAACAGGCTGATAAAACTCACGTGCATCTTGAGGAAGAGAGATGCCACGTATCTCAAATACTCCGTTTTCTTTATCCAGAATAATATCCGGATAAACATCAGAGCGATTTATTTTGATGAGTTTTGACATAAAGGTTTAGCTAAAATATAACCTTTATTCGAGATTCAAAATTTTTATTGAAGATAGTTTCGATGTCAGTCTACCACATAACCCAAGCAAACAAAAGCACTAAAACCGGATTGCCTGAACTTATCAGCGAACACTGCAGGAGCAGAGGAAAAATACATTTTTTTCCAATTGGGATTTGATACATCATATTCATAATCCAATCGTATTGAAAATGCAATGGGACCAATCTTTACTTTTGGTTGTAAAGATAATTTAGGAGAAAAATAAAAGTTTTTTTGTTTGATCATATTCTCTCCATATAGACGAAGTCGACCCATATTAAAACCACCAAAAATAAACATGTCAAACAATTTAGATTTTTTGAATAAATCGATTCCAAATCCTAAACTAAACATTCCTCCAGAAATATAAGCATCCAGAGAATCTCTTGTTAATATCTTCCTAGGAATGATCTGGCAATAATACAATTGAGTCTCAGCCTCCGAACTTCGAGAAATTAAAGTATGGTCAGTCGCCCCTATCCCTATAAATTGTAATGGAGATGCAAAAGAAAAATTTCCAACGTAATTTAAATTATCTTGAAAATTTTGTTGAACAATCTTATAACCGTATGCTAAATCTATCGACCTAACAACATTTTTCTCATTTTGAGCAAATGACGCACCAAAAGAGATGTATAGTAATAAAGTTGTTAGGATCCTTTTCATAAACTAATCGTTTACTACTTCGCCATAAAGATCATAATCTTCGGCAGAAGTGATCTTCACATTGGCAAAATCGCCAACACGCACATAATTCGAATCGGCTTTTACCAAAACTTCATTATCGACTTCGGGAGAATCGAATTCGGTACGACCGATAAAATGTTCTCCTTCTTTTTTATCGAATAATACTTTATATGTTTTACCGATCTTTTTTTGATTCAGGTCAAATGAAATACCTTGTTGTAGTGCCATAACAGCCTCTGTTCTGGCTTGCTTTGTTTTAGCAGGAACATCATCCTTTAATGAGTAGGCGAATGTATTTTCTTCGTGTGAATAAGCAAATATTCCTAAACGCTCGAAACGTGTTTGTTCAACCCATTCCAGCATTTCCTGATGATCTTGTTTGGTCTCACCCGGATATCCTGCAATTAAAGTTGTGCGAATGGCAATACCCGGCACTTTATCACGGATCTGATTCACCAGATCAATTGTTTTTTGTTTAGTAGTTCCTCTACGCATGCTCTTCAACATATTATCAGAAATATGTTGTAAAGGCATATCTAAATATTTACAGATGTTGCTACGCTCATTCATCACATCCAACACTTCCATCGGGAAACCGGCTGGAAATGCATAATGCAATCGAATCCATTCAATTCCTTCTACATCAGAAAGGTTTCTTAACAACTCTGCTAAATTTCTTTTTTTATACAGATCCAATCCGTAATAGGTAAGATCTTGTGCGATCAGCATCAACTCTTTTGTTCCGTTCTTTGCTAAGTGCTTGGCTTCTTTTAACAGATCCTCAATTGACTTAGACACATGTCCACCACGCATCAATGGAATAGCACAGAAAGAACACGGACGATCACAGCCTTCCGATATTTTGAAATAGGAATAATGATGAGGAGTGGTCAATAAACGCTCTCCCACCAATTCGTGTTTATAATCTGCTTTTAATGTTTTTAACAAACGGGGTAATTCACGTGTTCCGAAGTATCCATCCACATTGGGAATTTCTTTTTCCAGATCCGGTTTATAGCGTTCACTTAAACAACCTGTCACATATACCTTATCAACCAAACCGGCATCTTTCGCTTCGGAATAACGAAGAATGGTATCGATACTTTCTTGCTTAGCATTATCAATGAATCCGCAAGTATTGATGATCACAATACTGGCATCACCATCTGTACTTTCATGTTGAACCTGGAAGTTATTGGCTTTTAATTGTCCCATTAACACCTCACTATCCACAATATTTTTGGAACAGCCGAGTGTTACAACATTTACTTTATTCCTTTTTAATGTTTTTGTCTTCATATCACCGATCCAAATGATTTAACTGATTGCACAGATTTGTGCTTTATCAATTAAACTGAAATTCGTTTTATATCGCAACTTTTATTGCCAAAGTTTATTAATAATCCCGTTTTTACTTTTGATGCTTTTAGATATGCTATTACCTGGTTTCTAAACAAAATAGGCATTATTCCTGTAACAGCTTTTACTTCAACGATAACGCGTTCTTCAACAAGTAAGTCACACTTAAAAACACCCACCCGTTTATTCATAAAATGCAGTTCAAAACGTTTTTCACTATCACATTTCAAACCGGCATCATTCAACGCAATTATTAGAGCATTATGGTAATTTATTTCACGAAATCCCGGCCCCAAGCTAGAATGAACTTTAAAAGCACATGCAATTATTTTTTCGGTTAATGTGTCTTTTACTATTTCACTCATTCGTCTGAAATCTGTGTAATTCTTTAATCCTATTAATCACGACTTAAACAAGCTATCAACGAATTCATGCTTATTGAATACTTGCAGATCTTCTGCTTTTTCTCCAACGCCAATGTATTTAACAGGAATTTTGAATGTGTCGGAGATGCCGATCACAACGCCACCTTTAGCTGTACCATCCAATTTCGTAAGTGCCAATGCATTCACATCGGTAGCAGCAGTAAATTGCTTGCATTGCTCTATTGCATTTTGTCCGGTAGAAGCATCCAATACTAACAAGATCTCATGAGGTGCATCGGGAACAACCTTGCGCATTACATTTTTTATCTTGGTCAGCTCATTCATTAAATTTACTTTATTATGCAAACGGCCAGCAGTATCGATAATGGCGATGTCAGCATTTTTTGCAACAGCCGAACTCAAGGCATCAAAAGCTACAGAAGCCGGATCGGCATTCATTCCCTGAGAAACGAGTGTTGCACCTGTACGTTCACTCCAAATTTTGATCTGATCAACAGCAGCTGCACGAAATGTATCGGCAGCACCAAGTACCACCTGCTTTCCTGCCAATTTATATTGATGTGCTAATTTCCCGATCGTGGTGGTCTTCCCTACTCCGTTCACCCCTACTACCATCACCACATAAGGCTTTTTGCCTTCAGGCAACGAAAAATCAGCCTTATCTTCCATTCCGTTTGAAACCAGCATTTCTGCGATCTCCTCACGGAGGATCTCATTCAATTTGGATGTTTCGATCTTACGTTCTTTCGCAACACGTGCCTTGATACGATCGATGATCTTCATAGAGGTATCAACGCCCACATCAGAGGTAAGCAGGATCTCTTCCAAATTTTCCAATACTTCATCATCCACCGTAGCTTTTCCCATAATGGCGTTAGCCAGTTTGCTGAAAAAGCTTTGCTTGGTAACGAAAAGTCCTTTATTCAGACTTTCCTTTTTTTCCTTACTAAAAAAACTAAAAATACCCATAGCTGATGTTACATATTGAAACAATAAAAGCTTCCCCTGAAATTGAGGAAGCCTTTACAATGATACAGATTCTAGTACTATTTAGAACCTAAAAAATCTTTGATATGATCGTTATGAACGATCTCTTCTTTAAAAGTGTAAGCACCAGTTTTTGGTGATTTTACCATTTTAATCACTTTTGTAAAGTCTTTTCCTTTACCAGATTTAAGTGTCGCAACTACCTTCTTTGCCATTTTTCTATAAGTTTTAAATTTAGAATAGGGTCAAAACTGACCGGAAATTCTAAATAAATTATTTAATTTCTTTGTGAACAGTTACTTTTTTCAAGATCGGGTTGTATTTTTTCAACTCTAATCTTTCAGTAGTGTTTTTCTTGTTTTTCGTAGTGATATAACGAGATGTTCCAGGCATACCGCTGTCTTTATGCTCAGTACACTCCATGATCACTTGAATTCTGTTACCTTTCTTTGCCATTGTCTTTAATTTTCAAAATTGGGATGCAAATGTAATTATTTTTAATTGAATTTCACAAATTTATATCAAAAAATCATTTAGTCATTTTATTAAAAAGACTTTCCTCTTTCATTAAGGCTTCGATCTCTTCTACTTTTTTAGGCAATTTGCCCGACAAAACCTCTGGTTCTCCGTTAGTTATCAAAATATCGTCTTCAATGCGTACACCTATGTTCCACCACTTCGGATCGCAATCGGAACCTGAAGGAATGTAGATACCGGGCTCCACAGTGATCACATTTCCCGGAAATAATCTTCCATAATTCCCTGCATCATGCACATCCAAACCCAGATAATGGGAAGTGCCATGAAAGAAATATTTCATAAAATCGTTCGAATTCTTGATGATTCCCAAGTCTTTTAATCCTTTTTGGATCACTGCCACTGCTGCTTTATGAGATGCTCTGAACTCCGCCCCCGACTTACAAGCCTTTATACCTGCTTCCTGTGCCTCCAGCACCAGATTATAGATCGCCTTTTCTTCTTCCGAGAACTTCCCGTCCATTGGCATCGTTCGCGTTACATCGGCTGTATAACCGTGGTATTCCGCTCCTGCATCCACCACCAACAGATCGCCTCCATCTAACTTTTTGCGATTCGTTTCATAGTGCAGAATACAAGAATTTTCCCCACCTCCAACAATGGAATTATACCCTTCGTATTCTGCTCCCATATTCTTGAACATGTATTCCACCACCGCCTGTGCCTGATATTCAGCCATATTAGGTTCCAAAGCACGGATCATCTCAGCATGCGCCATACAGGTAATATCAATTGCTTTGCGCATTAACACCATTTCTTCGGGCTGTTTGATCTCCCGGAGTGTCGACATCCAGCCTTCCAAATTAAAGTTGTCAAGATTTTTTCTTTTGTATTCTGTCTTTAAACGAAAATGTTTGATCAAACTATATAGGTCGCCTCTATCTTCTTTATCATCACGGACATCGTCAAAGAATTCCTTATGAAATACTTTCTGGAATTTGGAAAAATCAATTTTGAAATCAGCGAACTGACTGTTTAACAACACCTTATCAATACCCAATTGAAGTTTCACACCATCTTTACCAAGGATCTTTCCGGTCCATGCTTCCTGCGTTGGATTTCTATCCTGAACAAAGATGATTTCATCCGTAACGATGGTATCATAAAGTGTTTGAGGCTCCTTAAACATCAACAGAACCGCATTGGGCTCCTTTAATCCTGTCAAATAATAAAAATCAGGATCCTGATGGTACAAGTACTTTGTGTCATTGGCACGCTGACGCTCCGGATTGGTAAAAAACACCACACAGGTACTATCGGGCATCAACTTACGCAAAGCCTGACGTCTTCCTTTGTGAAACTCTTTGGTCAGCAGATCATTGTCATAACTTTGAGCAATACCAGAGGCATGAGTGAACAATAAGATATATAGTAGAATTTGACGCATAATAAAAACAAAAAACGTTACTACGAATGTAGCAACGTTTTCTATAAAGAGTATAATTAAATACTATTATTTTTTCAAGAATCCTTTTTCGCGAGCTTCTTTAACTACTGCAGCGATCCCGTTTTTATTGATCGTACGTAATGCAGAAGTAGAAATACGCAAAGTGATCCATTTATCTTCTTCAGGTAAATAGAATTTCTTAACTTTTAAGTTCACGCTGAACTTACGTTTTGTTTTAGTATTAGAGTGAGATACATTGTTACCCACAATAGCCTTTTTTCCTGTGATTTCGCAAACTTTTGACATCGTATACTGTATTAAAAATGTTCTTTTTTTATAATTTGGGAGTGCAAATAACGGAAAAATTATTTGATCTGACAAAAAATATCTAAAAAAAACTAAAATTGAAGGTAAATTGGCATTACCTGATCGGATTGTTTCACCTGTATCACTAACCAAATGAACACCAAAATAACCGCAATTCGTCCGAAAATAGTGATCTTGCTCAAGATCATCTCCGAAAAATGCTCATAGGATCTTGGTATAAAATGGATGATATATCCCAACAACATCACACCGAAAACCACTCCATAGGCTTGTAACATCGGTTGCCAAGCTGCTCCATTGAAATTGGTGAAGATCTGAGTAATGATAATTCCTGCATCTTCAAAAGAGGACGCTTTAAAGAAGATCCAGCAAAAACAAACAAAATGAAAGGTGATGATCACTCCCAGCACTTTTAATAATTTAGAGTTTTTCAATTTAGAAGCAGGATCATCCGGGAAAACACTCATTCTTACCTTATCCAACGCCAAGGCTAGTCCATGCATTCCGCCCCATACCACAAAATTAAAAGAAGCGCCATGCCATAAACCACCTAATAACATGGTGATCATCAGGTTCAGATACTGACGGAACTTCCCTACTCTATTACCACCTAAAGAAATGTATAAATAATCTTTCAGCCAGGCTGAAAGCGACATGTGCCATCTACGCCAGAACTCCGTAATACTGGATGATTGATAAGGAGAATCGAAATTATCATTGATGGTGAATCCCATCCATTTAGCCATCCCTATTGCCATATCGGAATACCCGGAAAAGTCGCAATAGATTACCATCGCATAGCCATACACGCCCATCAAACACTCTATACCCGAATGGCGCGAAGGATCATCAAAAATGTATTGCACATAATTCACATAAATATAATCGGAGATAACCACTTTTTTGAACAAACCGCCCAAAATGAGGTACAAGCCGCGTGAAATATCCGAATTGGTAATGAATATATCTTTCCGGATCTGCGGAATAAAATCGGCAGCACGAACAATGGGTCCCATCACCAATTTAGGGAAAAAGGATAAAAAGAAACAATAGTCCAAAAAGCTGGTAACGGGTTTGAACTTTCCTCGATACACATCGATCGTGTAACTTAAATTCTCAAATGTATAGAAGGATATACCTATTGGAAGGATCAAATTCAAAGGCTTTACCTCTCCTAATTTCAGGTCGTTGATGATCTCAATAAAAAAATTGGTGTACTTAAAATAGAATAATAAACCCAGGTTGATGACAATACTGAAGATCAAAATGAAGTTTTTCATCTTCTTGCTCTGCGCTCTATATAACCAATTGGAAAGGTTAAAATCGACCACGGCAGAAAGTAGAATAAATAAGAAATAAAAGCCACAAGCTTTATAAAAGAAGTAAAGCGAGAACAATGTAAAATAAACAACGCGGGCTACTTTTCTTTTATAGAGAAATTGATACCCCAACAGAAAAACACAAAAGAAAAACAGAAAGAACCCGCTATTGAACAGCAAAGGATCTTTTGCATTATAAGTCAGTTGACCCAGAAGTTTATCTATATCAATATCAAACATTCTTATTTTCTGTTCTTTTTATAATTTTCATAACCCTTCAAAAAAGCGGTATAAAATAAATCGCCATGGATCTGATACCCTCTTCCGGTAAAATGCACCCTGTCTTTTGCAGTTAATTTTGCCAGATACCATTTACCCATAGAGCCGTAGCCACCCATTACTTCATACAGATCCCAATAGGCCATGTTATGATCCTTACAGTATTGAATGATCGTTTCTTTTGCCACCTTTACATCCGGATTCTTTACACGTCCTTTTCGGCCTCTTTTATAGGAATCAGCAGGAGTGGTGATCAATACCGAAGCATTTGGATTGGCTGCCTTGATGTTCATCACCAATGAATCAATGTTCTTATAGAACAGATCTTTATCTAATCGACCGTAGAATGCTTCATTCGTACCCATAGAAATGATCACCAGATCGGAATTCAAATAACTCAATTGATCTTTAAAATATTTCGACATGTTATAATGACGATATTCCGCACCATTCACTCCGATCATATTATACAACACACCGGATGAATCGTTTTCCAATAACATTCCATAGATACGTGTTGCTTTTTGATTAACAGTATCAGTACGTTTGCTACGCAAAATGATCTGACGCATCGGCATATCAAATAATGCGGTCGAAACAAATGGATTGTTGGTTTTATCGCTAGCGCGGAAGGTTTTTAATTCACAATTCAGATCGTCACAAACGGTGATATCATAATTATTGATTCCTTTTTCATGAAACAAAGAAAACTTGGTAAATGCATAACCCAAGCCCGGCTGATCTTTCACAAGTAAATTGATCTCTGACAGTGAATCGCTGCTTTCGATTGTAAAACCACTCACACCAATTGGTAATGGTTTATCATAAAATACATTGCGCTTGTAATCCCAAGTAGAATGACTGGTTGTTTTATAAGAAGAAGGTTCATTGCTCTTCGCTACTCTATATGGAAATATCAAACCACGACCGGCATTTCCAAATTTACGTTGCATCTTCTGACGGATGCTTCCTGAAAAATGATCGGCTTGAATGTGCGAATCACCAATGTGAGCAATATTCACTCTACCCTTTTTCGTTTGTTCGAGTTGATATAACTTCTCATACAAGGAACTTAGTGAAGTACTATCGTTCTCAATGCGATTCAATTCCTTATTAATAAAAACATATTGCTTATAAACAGAAGTATCCACTGTTTGAGCAAATGCCGTAACAACTGTATAAAATAAAATAAATGCTATCGTTCTTTGTCTGATCATTTCTTCGCTTGTGCTTTATTATAATCTTTGTATTCACTCATTAACTTATCATACATCAACTTCCCCACTTTTCGTGCTCCTTTAAAATTAAAGTGTGTATAATCTTTGTTGGCGAAAGCTGTATCTCCTTCCACCCACTTTACCATAGAACCCTCACCACCCATGGCATCATACAAACTCCAAAAGGCAACCTTATTGTTCTCTGCCAATCGCTTTTGTGCAGCCACTAACAAGGGAACACTCGGATCGGTTATATATTCACCATTTTTACGATAACTCTTATCGCCCACACTTACCAACAGAATGCTGCTATTTGGAAAACTTGCTTTGATGTGTTTGATCACATTATTCATACCACGCTCATACCATGAAAAATCGGTTACTTCCGGACTAACAGCATTCAAGCCATATTCAAGAATAATGAGATCGTAATCCAAACATGCGTTTGTTCCGGAGTAAACAGCCTGAGTCACTTTAGCAATTGGCAAACCTGAATTGCCACGGAAGGAAAAATTATCGACAAACACACCACTATCACTTTCCATACTAAACCCAAAAATATCAATGGAAGTTTTGCATTGAAATTTAGCATTGATGGCTTTCATAGGATTCGCGCTCTGAACAGAGACCTGATTCACTGAATTGGTTCCATGCAAAGGATAGCGTTTACCATTAATGATCACATCATTTCCTTCCGCACTTTTTCCGTACAGTAGTTTTATCTCATAGAACTGATCAATGTGTTTTTTATTGGCAGCAACGTATTTCACCCAGCTTCCACTATTCACATCTGCTGTATCAATACTTCCCATGGTTCCGGGAACAAAAGAATAACCGGAAATTCCCAAGGTATGATTGGCAGGAGCATTCTCCAAAAGATTGTAGGTAGTCCAGCCACCAAAGGAATGGATCACACTTGTTCTGAAACCGGAAACGATAGATGTTACCGGCACAAAGCCAACACCATATCCACCAAAATGATCTTGCATATTGCTACGCAGATCCTGAGAGATCAGATCACCTTCGATCATGGAATCACCGAAATAAGCAATACGCGTTTTATTTTTTGTTTTTAATGTTTTATTCAAAGCATCAAAAAAATGAGCCAATGCCGATGTTGTATCACTTTCAAAATCAAGGATATTGGCAGGATCTACTTTACGAATTGCAACAGCAGTACTGTCTTTTGCTATGATGGAATCATTAACAATGAAACTTGGCAAAGGAGCTTTTTTGAGAGCGGCTTTCGATAATATATCCGCCAGCGGTTCCACCTTTTTTGTTTTGATTCCCATAACATTCCATTCGGTTGGAATCAATGAAACAAGCAATAAAATAATGGTAACACTAAGCACCATTATAAAAGGTTGTGACAGCTTGTTAGGGGAATTCATAAATAGATTTAAAATTGGCGATAAAGATAGTATTTTGGGAGGTAGTTAGGACAAAAGGAAATAAATTTTATGAGCTTATGATCCCAGCATTTTTCTGATCTTGCCGGCTATCTCATCGGTATAATAAATGGGACCACAAATATGACATTTATTGATCTCATAAAACTCTTTTTGAGTGTTTGCTTTTTTGTAGATCTTTTTGCCCATGTATTCCGGTATCACTTCATCCTCGGTGCTGTGTATCACAAGCAGAGGCTTTTTAAACGTCTGAATAGATCGTTTAGCTGAATATCCATTCTTCACCATGATACGCGCGAGTCCACCCACTAGCGCAATCCTTCTTACCATATAAGCAGCTACATCGTGGTGCGATGAAAAAGCACCTTCTATCACCAATCCATCGATCTCAGCCTGGCGGTCGTTACCCACCACTGCCGATAAATGACCGCCTAAAGACTGACCATAAATTACCAGCTTGGTGCCTTGAATTTCTTGTCGTGACTTTACATAATCTAATGCAGAGTTCGCATCCATACGAACATTATCACGGGTAGCTTTTCCTTCCGAAAAACCAAATCCGCTGTAATCGAACATAAAGATCTGAAATCCTTTAGCAGCAAGAGGTGTCATGGCTTGAAACTGATACAATAGATTACCTGCATTGCCATGAAAATGCAATAAAGTGATGTCCGCTTTTTTATCTTTCGGTTGGATGAACCAGCCATGTAACTTATTGCCACTTTTACTTGTAAAGACTACACTTTCGATCGTATAATCAAATTGTATGGTATCCTTACCATTCTTTGTAAATACAGGTTGATGCGCCTCACCATTAAAAAATATCTTGGTGGTATCCCCATCTTTACGGGGCATCTTCGCAAATTTGGCATCCGCAGGGATCTTGTAAGGAACAAGAAACATCTTGTTGAAGCTGCAGGAGCTAAATAAAATCAATGAAAAAAGAACAAATAAACGGATCATTTTACAGTTCTTAATTCAATCTAAAATCCAGATTATTTTCCTTCAGCATCGCCAAAAATTCATTGGTTGGATTTACCTTCACCCGTTTGGAAGGCAGATCAATGGCCACATTTTCATCGGTATCGATCACTTTAAAACGCAGAGAACAATTTCTTGGTTGAAGCTTTTCATTCTCGGTAATGATCTCATTGAACTTGGTAATGAATTCATCATTCAACATTTTTAATGGAACATTTACGGTTATACTTCTCGCCATTTTATCTCTCAACTCTGAAAGCAATTGAATGCTTGATACTTTAAATTCCCAGTTGCCCGAATTACGGAATCGCTCCGATACTTTTCCTTTTACATACAGGAATAGTCCGTTGACCATATACTGTTTGAACTTCACATAATCTTCTCCAAAAAAGGCCAGATCGATCGATTCATTATAATCTTCAATGGTGATCTTTCCCCATGGATTACCGGTCTTTGTTATTCCATTATGAACATTGGTTACAATACCACCCACCACCAGTTCTTTGTTTTTATTCTCTTCAATATTCTTCAGATCGCTTACTGTATGATAACAGAAGAAGTCGATCTCCAATTTATAAGAATCCAAAGGATGTCCGGAAATAAAGAATCCTACTACATCTTTTTCATATTTTAATTGCTCCAGATTTCCCCATGCTTCGCAAACAGGGATGTTCGGCTCGGGCATATCAACAGCGCTTTCTTCGCCAAACAAGGATACTTGCGATGAATTAGCACCATCCTGATGACCGTTTCCATAACGGATGGCTTTTTCAAGGAAAGTGATGTTATCATTTCCATCGGCAAAGAAATACGTAGAACGCGGAATACCTAATGAATCGAAACCACCGGCATAAGCCAAACTTTCAAATGTTTTTTTGTTGGCTGCACGCAGATTGATCCTTCTTACTAGGTCAAAAATACTTTTAAACGGACCGTTTGCTTCGCGCTCTTCAACAATAGACATCACAGCTGCCTCGCCTACTCCTTTTACAGCTCCCATTCCAAAACGGATCTGTCCGGCTTTGTTTACACTGAACTGGTACGAACTTTCATTCACATCCGGTCCAAGTACAGACACACCCATGCGCTTACACTCATCCATAAAGAAGGTGATCTTATCGATATTACTTAAGTTGTGTGTAAGAACTGAAGCCATGTACTCTCCCGGATAATGTGCTTTTAAATAAGCCGTTTGGAAAGCAACGAATGCATAACAAGTAGAATGTGATTTATTAAAGGCGTACTGTGCAAATTTTTCCCAGTCGGTCCAGATCTTCTCCAGTTTATCAGCAGGCAAGCCTTTGGCAGTAGCACCATCCATAAACTTACTCTTCATTTTATCAAGAGTAGCTTTATCTTTTTTACCCATTGCTTTACGCAATACATCGGCATCACCTTTACTAAAGCCTGCCAGTTTTTGCGACAACAACATTACCTGCTCCTGATACACGGTAATACCATAAGTATCGGAAAGGTATTCTTCCATTTCAGGAAGGTCATACACAACAGGTTCTAAACCGTGTTTACGCTTGATGAAGTTAGGAATATATTCGATCGGACCCGGACGATACAAAGCGTTCATAGCGATCAGATCGGCAAACTTATCGGGCTTTAATTCTTTCAAATACTTTTGCATACCGGCACTTTCAAACTGGAAAGTACCATTGGTATCGCCTCGTTGATAGAGTTCAAATGTTTTCTGATCATCCAGCGGAATATCATCGATCACAATGTCAACACCATGATTTTGTTTGATCATGCGCAAGGCATCACGAAGGATGGTCAGTGTTTTAAGACCTAAAAAGTCCATTTTAATTACACCCGCATCCTCGATCACTTTACCATCATATTGTGTGATCAATAATTCTGATTCTTTGGATGTAGCTACCGGAATGATCTCTGTCAAATCTTTCGGAGCAATGATGATACCGGCAGCATGAATACCTGTTCCACGCACCGACCCTTCAAGGATCAATGCTTCTTTCAAAACTTTTGCCTGCAGATCATTTCCATTCATGATCTCACGCAAACGTTTTACATTTTCTATATCTTCACCCGCAAGTCCTTCTTTTTCTTCTAAACTTTTTTCACCGGTAAGTGGTGCTGTTAATACACGTTCCAACTCAATACCCGGCTTTTCAGGCACTAATTTGGCCAATGCATTAGAATCAGGCAATGCCAGATCCAGCACACGCGCCACATCTTTGATACTCATTTTAGCAGCCATGGTACCATAGGTAACAATTTGTGCTACCTGATTTTTACCGTATTTATCCACTACATAGTCGATCACTTTCTGACGACCTTCATCGTCAAAGTCGGTATCGATATCGGGCATCGACTTACGATCCGGATTTAAGAAACGCTCAAATAGTAAGTTGTATTTAATCGGATCGATGTTGGTAATTCCTATACAATAAGCAACAGCAGAACCTGCAGCGGAACCACGTCCCGGACCAACAAACACACCAATATCACGTCCGGCTCTGATGAAATCGGCAACGATCAAGAAATAACCCGCAAAACCCATTGTTTTGATGGTGAACAATTCAAAATTTAATCGTTCTTCAATCTCAGGACTCAATTCGCGATAACGCTCCTTGGCACCTGTATAAGTTAGGTGATGTAAATAATCATCCTGTGTCGCAAAGCCTTCAGGGATCTGATAGTTAGGAAGCATGATATCCTGCTTCAACTTTAATGGAGTGATCTTATCTACGATCTCATTGGTATTATCAATAGCTTGAGGAATATCGCTAAACAATTGACTCATTTCCTGAGTCGTTTTGAAATAGAACTGATCATTATAAAAAGCAAAACGTTTGCCTTTCATGGAGACTTCATCATCAAATTCTTTTAAAGTTGGTGTACTTTGTTTTTCACCGGTATTGATACAAAGTAAGATATCATGCGCATTTGCATCTTCCTGATCCACATAGTGAGAATCGTTAGAAGCAATGATCTTGACATTGTATTTTTTAGCGAACTTTAACAATACTTCATTCACCGTGTTTTGTTCAGGAATGCTGTGACGTTGAAGCTCCACATAATAATCTTCACCAAAAATATCCAACCACCATTTGAATTCTTTTTCACCTTCATCCTCTCCTTTTTTCAATATAGTACGAGGTACGGATGCTCCCAAACAACAGGTGGTAGCTATCAAACCTTTATGATATTGCAGAATAAGTTCTTTATCGATACGCGGATACTTACCATACAAACCTTCCATATAACCCAAAGAGCAAAGCTTCACCAGGTTTTTATATCCTTCCGCATCTTTTGCCAGCAATAGCTGATGATAACGAACATCTTTATCTTCCTTGGTAAATTGACGTTTATGACGGTTCTCCACTACATAAAACTCACAACCAACGATCGGTTTAATTTTGTTTGGATTATCGGGTGTATTGTGTTTTCCGGCTTCGGCAACAAATTTGAATACTCCGAACATGTTTCCATGGTCGGTGATCGCTAGAGCGGGCATATTATCGTTCACTGCTTTTTTATATAAAGAAGCAACATCAGCAGCACCATCTAGAAGTGAAAATTGAGTATGTACGTGTAAATGAGAAAATTTCATGTAGTTAAATTAATGGACTGTAAATTTACTCATTAAAAAGCCTAATTCTATTGCGTGTTAATAAGATTTGAAAAATGTAAATAACAAAAAAGCACTTCTAAAAAAAGAAGTGCTTTTTCGCAGATTAGAGAGAAGAAATTTTAGAACAATCCGTTGATCTCGGCATCAATTTTATTGATAATAGCACCAAGATCTTCTGATTTTTCAGGGAAATTATTATTGTCGACATCGATGATCAACAAGCGGGCGTTTTTATGCTCTTGTTCATACGATGTAATAAAAGCTTCATAACGTTCATTCAAACGCTTTAAATAATCCAAACGAATAGCATTTTCGTAATCACGACCTCGTTTTTGGATCTGATTAACCAATGTAGGTACAGATGCACGTAAGTATATAAGCAGATCAGGAGGAGAAATAAAGGACTCCATCAATTTGAATAAAGAAAAATAGTTTTCAAAATCACGGGTGGTCATCAACCCCATTGAATGTAAGTTAGGAGCAAAAATATACGCATCCTCATAGATCGTACGATCCTGAATAACTGTTTTACCGCTTGTTTTGATTTGTTGTACCTGACTAAAACGACTGTTTAAGAAATATACTTGCAAATTAAATGACCAACGTTGCATGTCTTCATAGAAGTCGTTCAAATATGGATTATCATCTGCATCCTCAAAATGCGCCTGCCATTTATAGTGCTTTGCTAAAAGAGTAGTAAGTGTGGTTTTACCCGACCCAATGTTTCCTGCTATTGCTACATGCATAATTTTAAAATAATTTAATAATTTAAAAAACCGAAAACGA
>JAEUTU010000007.1 GCA_016786925.1 Bacteroidia bacterium | reverse complement strand
AATAAAGATAGATGGCATTACCAAATGTATTTACGAAAGAGGTTAGCGAAGAATTCGTTAATCGCATCAATAAATTAACTCCAGAAACAAAAGCTTTGTGGGGAAAAATGACGGTGTCGCAAATGTTGGCGCATTGTGCAGTAACCTACGAATATGAATACGAGCCGAACAAATACAAAGCTCCGGGTGCTGTCATGAAGTTCATCTTAAAATTGGCTTTAAAACCGATTGTAGTGAATGAAAAACCGTATAAGAAAAACTCAGGCACGGGGCCTGATTTTTTAGTGAAAGACGATAAGAATTTTGCTGCAGAGAAAGAACGTTTGATCGGTTTTATCCGCAAAACACAAGAGTTAGGTGCCAAACATTTTGATGGCAAAGTATCTCATTCATTTGGTGTGTTAAACGCTACAGAATACAATAATATGTTCTACAAACACCTGAATCATCATTTGAGTCAGTTTGGTGTGTAAACCTTCTAACTTTACTTAAAAGCCTTTGTCAATGTTATTGATGAAGGCTTTTTTTATTGTTTAATTTATCATAACATAAAAAGATGTTGTTAAGTGAGACGTTGAGTTGATGAAGTGAGAAGTTTAGTATGCGAATGGAGAAGTTGTAGATGTGTCTGAACTAATTTGGTATTTGAAGTGTGACGTTGAATATGCGTAGTAAGAAAAATTATAAAAGAAAACAGAGATTGGAGATAAGTCATGAAAGATTGCTCTTATGATGTGATCCGGTGAGGAAGAAAGAACACAGCTTGAAGAAGCGCACGGAAATACATGTTATAAGAGAACAACAGTTGAGCAGTGAAACAAATGGATCCGTTTTATGATCATACAAACATCATTAATCCACCAACGAGCAGTACTTCAACAATAAATACAATCAGTCCGAATAAAATGCCTTTTCTGCCCGACTGATATAATTTTTTGAAGCTTACTTTTAATCCAATAGCAGCCATGGCAATGGTAAGAATGATCTTTCCGGCTGTATCCATCATTCCTAAAAATGCATCCGGAAAATGGATGAAGGATGTTAAGATGGTGATGCCAATAAAACTCCATAAGTACCAAGGTAAACGGAAATGCTCTTTCCAGTTTTTTACATTGTCTTTGTTTACCAAATAATTAAAAAAGATGAGTGCAGGTGATAGCATGGCTACACGTGCCAGTTTGATGGTGATAGCAGCTTCCCCTACTTCATTGCTGATGGTATATCCCGAACCGGCAACATTTCCGACTGAATGCAATGTGCCACCTAATAGTAAGCCCATTTGAGTTGTACTTAGATCCATTTTTACCAATACAATTGGCATGACGATCATGCCGATGCTGCCGAATAGATTCACAACAGCCATGGCAATGCCAACATCATCTTTGTTTTTGCTGACACTTGGTGATAAAGCCGCAATTGCCGATGAGCCACAAATAGCAGTGCCAAAGCCTACCAGCCAACCTGTACTTCCCGGACATTTTACTTTGATAGAAAGGTAATAGGTAAACAAAAGCATGGTAACGATCATAATAGCGATGATGCTAAAACTTAATGCTCCTATTTGTGCAATGTGTGTATAATTGATGCTGAATGCCAAAAACAAGATGGATAACTCCAATAGTTTACCACTGGTAAAGCTTATTCCGGATTGGAAGTTTTCAGGAACTTTGATCACGTTGCCTACTAACATTCCGGCAAGTAATGCCATTAAAATGCTATTGAACGCACCGGGAATAAATGCAGAAGCGACATAACTGATCGATCCGATGATGGTGGAGAGAATAATTCCACGATACTCTGCTTGCAATTGTTTCATAAGCTTTGTTTACGCTGCAAAGTTAGGTTGTTAGAAAACGATGCACTGTAACATTGGTTACACATCAAAAATAAATTAGAGGGACAGTGATGTTAAATTTAGTAGCATTTATAATGCACCTGCACCAAACCTGTTTCAAATTGTTGAGATGAACTAGTGGATTATTTCTTCAGTTTTTTCTGCTTCAATTTTTTCGCTAATTCAATGGAATGGTTGAGGGAATTTGAATTGTTCCAATCATGGTGAGATACAATGATATACTTTGGTTCTGGGAATTTTTGTTTTACATTTTTTAAAGTAGAATAATATTCTATTTCATTTGCATCGCCCAAGTAACCTAAGTTTTCAGCTTCAGCACCTTTGATTAAACAGCCTCCGTATAAAATTTTTTCCTTTTCAAACCAAATTACAATATTGTCTTCGGTATGTCCATGTCCCGGATAGTATGTTTCAAACGAATATTGACCAATATTGAAAACGGTGTCTTTTTGAATCAGAAATTCTGCTCTTTTTTTATTGTTTTTTGCACTTAGCTTATCAGTAAGGATAGTAGTATAGGTTTTAATGCCTTTTTTTTGATAATATTCTAAACCTTCTGTCCGGTCGCTATGCCAATGCGTTGCCAAGCATAGCGTTACAGTTTTATTATGTTTTAGCTGAATACTATCAAGCAATGGCTGAAATTGTGTGGTGTCCCAAGGGGTATCGAATAGTATCACGCCATCGTTGGTGATCACATACATTCCGTTAGCGGGTGTCTTGTAACCTTCATAACTGTTGTAGGTGGTGTAAATGAAAAAGTCGCCTGTTAGGTGCGATATTTTTAGATGAGGCTCATTTTGCTGAGCAAATACTTTACTTATTAAAAAAGCGAATAAAAGTGCTGTTTTGATCTGTTTTTTCATAAATATTATTCCTTATTCTTCTAAATATCTAAAATGTCCGCATGGAATTACTAATGTGTCGTTTATTTTTAGTTGACATGATATTGCTGATGGAATTTCTTTATGAGTCAATAGCTTTGTTTCATAAGGAGTGGTTGGGTCGGGATATTTTATATCCGTAAGTACACCAAAAGTTAACACACATTTTTCAGTGGGCTTTAGTGTTTTGCTTAAGTGTTCCTGTTTGCCAGTGCCTACATCCAGAAATCTTTTTAGTCCTTCTGATATGCTGTTGTCAAACTGTTGTTTGTTTGGTGTTAATGGTCTTGGTAACAAAAACACTTTTGAATAACCAATATTGTTTAGATCCTTTTCAGAAAAACCAATCTCCAGCTGAATTGGAACTGTTGTGTCGTTGGTAATTGTTATGGTGTTATATCTATAATTGTACTCTGTATTGGTAGAGTCGTAATATTGAAATCCTTGTCTTTGTCCATTTTCAATGGAAAGTCCATTTTGTGTGGGATGTGTTCTGCTTTCACGACTGTCAGTATTGTCAGAGCAGCTATAAAGCCAAATGGAAAATATAAGTAGATACATGTTTTTAGCTGTCATGTCTTTGGATTGTTGCTAACGGTTGGCAAATAGGCGCAGGCAGGGAGTTTACCAATTAAAGTCGATACGAAGAACTGAACTTCCAATATACCACTTTTCTGTCCTACGAAGAACGAAAACCCTGCTTGAGCTTATTTGCTGTTATAGGGCGTTTTTATTTTTTCTTACTCATTGCTTTTATGATTTTATCTCGCTCTTGTTCGTCCCAATATTCTTGAATGTCCAGATTTACTTTAATTACTTTAATTTTACAGTTTTTGTTGTCACGAGCTAGGTCTTCCCAAATTTTTACATGATCCTTGTTCAGTTTTCCTGTCCACACCGTCCAGTAAATCAACAAATAAAAATCAGCAGGTTCAAGCTGATTTAGTGTGTTTCCTTTTAAGTCCCTAAACTTATTAAGTTCTGTTTTCAAGTCAGTACTGTCAGGTTGATTGTACTTGTCAGTTAAATTTAATGTTGGGATAAATTGAAACAAACCAGCATTACAAGACGTGTCCGTCTGTCTATACTCAATGTATTTTCCGTTTCTGTCATAAATTGCTCCGTCCGGAATGCTTTGTCCATTCAACACATAGAGAAAGTCTTTGCTGTTTACTGTTACAATATTTGATGTGTCAAGGTCGTATTTAAGTGCCTTTTTTGTAATGGTTTTTTCATTCTCAATGTCTGGGTCTTTTATCCCATACAGTTTCATCATAATTGGTTGACAACTAACCAAAATTAAGAGCGAGAACATTAATAATAATTTGTCTTTCATTTTACCAATAATGATAAGGCTTAAATCAATTCTTTTATATTGTAATTAGTATGAAAAACCTAAAACAAAGTTTAATGCATAACCTCCTGGATTAATATTAGGAGATTCACTTAGCTCTGTTTTACCCATTAGCCACTTAGAGTTGTCAAAAGGAAGATAATACGCAGCTCGAACGCCTAATATTAAACGATTTTTTGTGTTTGGTAATTTTATTAAATAATTAAAATGGGTTGAAATATTAGCCAAGAAGTTATTCGTTGTCATTTCAAGCTGATTACCTGTTGTTGAGGAATAATTATTAAAAGTCGTTCCGTTATTGATTGCGTGTGTGACTTTAAGTGTAGTATTAAAATAAGTAAGTCCAAATAGCGAATACATTTGAAAATTTTCATTTTGAATATATGAATAGCCGAACAGCGATTGTCCAAAACTTACACTCCTTAGCGAAGTCGATATTGAATCGTTGCTTTGTGTTTGAGAATATACATTTAATTCCTGTTGGAAAATAACTTTTTTCTTTGTCATTTGAATCATCCCCAAACCAATCGAAAAATTATTTTCATTCAGCTTCGGATAATTATTTGCTTCCAAGGAGTTATTAAGCTCAGTAAGCGTTGGTACTTGGATTCCAAAGTAGGAGTGGAACTGTTTTTTATTAAATTCAGTAGAATCGGTTTGTCCAAACACGGATAACCCAGAATAGAAAATAAATAGTGTTGTAGTAATAATCGTTTTCATATTTTTATTTTTTTGATTAGTGAAGAAAAGTAAATTTATCAAATTATTTCATTGTCTACGGTTAAATGCCCTATAACGTTTTCGCGCTAAGCAACGGTTTGATTTGAAACAGTGTCTGCCGAAACGCTACTAACAAAGATAAATGTTTAATGGACTTTTGCAAAGCGAAAATAACTGTCTTTCGCGGAGCGACCGCTTTTGCAAAAGCTTTGTTGTCTGCCAAACTGTTGCCTTAGCGTGTGTTAGGCGGTCGTACTTTTTTTTCTACCCACGCATTTTTGGCCAGTTGCCATTTTCGTCTTTACAAGTTGGTGAGGTCAAAATTAAATTTCCTTTTTTATCGTAGATTAAAACTGTCCAGCCGTGCGTTTGTCCTTCGCACTTTTTCGTGTAGTCAAAATGTTGGCTTAGTTCACCTGTAGGAAAGTACTCTTTGCAAGAAACATATTCACCATCTTTAAAAATGTGAACCGAACTTAATTTTCCTTTTCCGTCATACCACTTATATTCTCCATTAAGTATTTTGCTTTTTGTGTCGCCCTCTAATTTGTAACCTTTTCCGCCACATGGACCCATTGGATAAATATTTGTCCCGTGGTCAAAATAAGTGTAACGTCTGTAAACTGCTTTAGTGCTGTCGTCAACTTTTTTCCAGTCTTTGTCAAGATAGACCTGTCCATTTGCCGTCTTTTTTTCCGTTAGCGTCTAGTTGATTTGTTTGGCTGAAGATGAACGTTGTCAAAGTCACCAAGAGAATTGTTAAAATAGATTTTGTTTTCATGTCTGTGAGATTTTATGTTTAGATGCCAATTTTTCTAAGATTCCATAAACTTATTTGGTGTCTGTACAAGTATGCCGCCTAAC